>NZ_CM000745.1:4842684-4847728 GCF_000161455.1 Bacillus pseudomycoides DSM 12442 | reverse complement strand
AATTTGGTCAGGAGCGATTCACTATAATACGGATAACCTTCACATTCATGTCGCAACTGTTGAACCATTTCCAACGAGAGAACGAGGGAAGCGAAAACAAAAAACATTGGATGCGATGAAGGGGAAAGTGGTTCAAAATATTATGGATCGTGGTCAGGAACAAAAACAGATTAATGATTTAATTCGAAAGAATATGGTTGCAAAAAAGAAAGAAGATTCCACATTCACATGGCGCAATCGAGAGCTAAAACCATTATTCCAGTTCATTTATAAACGCTTACCAGAAGATAAAAGGCAATGGCAATACAGTTACAATACATTGCGCCCACTACGTCCTCATCTCGATGCATTAACGAAAAAATATATTGAGAAGCATCATAAAGAAGATTATAAGCAGTTTCTTCAAAAGTTAGATAAAGAAGTAGATGTATTAAAGAGAGCATATGGAGAAGGTTCTGGTGATAAAAAACGCTATGAAAATTATAAAGAAAATAAGATAGAAGAGCTTCACAAGCGAATGGGAAATGCGTTTTTACAAGAGATGAAAGCATACGATAAAGAACGACAGCGCATTGATAAAATGTTAGATCGAAAGCCCAGTCAGCGAAAGAACTTTCAACAAAATGTTTCGATGCAGTATGCACTTAGGAAAATGGAAGGTGCATTCAAAAGTGAATATGAAAGTTGGAAAAATCAACGTTATTATGAGCGTCTTCAAAGAGAAATCCAACAACAAAATGAGAGGGGATATGAACGATGAAAGAGAACGAAGTAAAGCGGGTATTTACGATTGACGAGGAAACAGATCATTACTTTAGGGCTTATATGGAAGAACATCAAATTCGCTATAACGGTGTAGCACTTGCAAAAATGTGTAGAGATCATGAGCAGGCAAAACAGCAAGAATGGTCGCTTCGATATATTACAGAAGTCGTGACAAAGCACCTTCATGAGGTGTTGAAAGAAGAACTTACAAAAATCCGACTTGGTACGAATAGTGCTGATAAAAATACACAAATGTTAATTGAGTTTATGAATGGCATCTATGAGCATGAACAGTATCAAGGGGTTTGCACAACTGATATTGCAGAAACAGAAGCAACAACGCATATAAGAAAAGTAGTAGAGGATAGAATTGCACATAAAAGACAAAAGAAGATGGATCATCAAGCTTCAAAGGGACAACAACAAGACGTGTTTGTTCCAGTGGAGGAAGTGAATTTATAAAGAAAGGTTGGTGCGTGTAATGGGAAAGTGTGATGTTTGTGGATCATACACAAGAGAAGGAAACTATGGTCAGTCTCGATATATCTGTGAAAATATAAAATGTGAAAGAGCAAATCCTGATTGGGCTTATGAAAGAAGAAATGAAATTTTAAAACCTTTTTTTGAGGAAATGGAGAAATATAGTTCTTTTAGTGAAGGTACGATTGATTTTTATGATACTAGGTGGATTGGAGATGGTTCCGCCGAAATCACATTGAAAGATGGTACTGAATTTATGTGTCACTTAAAAGAAGGTAAATTTAATCCGTTTGACTTTCCTCATTTCGAAGAGATGGAAATCAATATTAGTGAGAATGTAATTAAAGAAATAAAAGAAAATATGCTTAAATTAATTGAGTTGAGAGAAGAAATGAGGGAAGCAATTCAACATAGATAGTGTGACATTTCGATTTTTAATATTGTTTAAACTAACAAAAGAGGAGAAGATAAAATGCTATTGTTTCATGAAGATATTGAACTTGGAATTATAAAATGTATTGGCGAAAGAGAAGTTACTTTTCACGTCGCAAATCAAGAAGTTACAATCCCATTAACAGAAGAGGAAGAACAAGAGTTATTTGATTATATTGAGCTTCCAGAAAACGATTTACTGATTCCCATCAACATGAAAACTTATAAAATATGTGTTCCAACAGACTTAGAAACTTGGAATGAAGAAACGATGGATGAATTAATAGAAGCTTCATCAAAGGGAGCGGAAAACAATGAGTAAAAAGCGTTCCCCTGTTTCATTTGAAGAGAAAAAACAAAAGGTAGTAGCACTCACGAAAAAGATGGAAAAAAGTATAGAAGGTTATTTTCGTTCACCAGGAGATTTAAAAGAGTATTTGTCATTTATGGCAAAATTCTATCGCTATTCACCATCTAACATTGCATTAATACAGAGTCAATTTGAGGGATCCAGAGCCGTGGGTTCCTTTTCTTTTTGGAAAGAAAAAGGATTTTCGGTTAATAAGGGTGAGAAAGGAATACAGATCCTTGTTCCGAACCGAACAACAGCAAAATTTAAAGACAAAAGGGGAACTTGGGAACCTGTTGCAAAAGCGAATGAAGAAGAGAAAAAACAGATTGAATCTAAAAGTATAGAAGTGAAACCAGGTCGTCTATATTTTTCTGTCGGCTATGTATTCGATGTGTCGCAAGTGCGCCCATAAGGCGCTCTAACGATTCGCTATGTAGCAATAGCGTAGAGTAGACCATCAAAGCTCTATCACTACCCAACTTACCCGTTCAGAAGAAATTCTACGGCGACCATAGCATGTTGGGACGTCACTAGTCGGTTAGTTACCAAATCGCAACTGGGTGGCCGGTGAAAGATGATAAATAAGGATGAAGGCTACACTGCTTGAATGACAGTCCAAGGGGGTTTAAACGTCACCCATAACGGAAGGTAGCTACAAACGTTATGTGACTGAAGCTGGTAAAGGTGTTTGGTTACTTTATCACATATGGAAAATACGTTGTTTGTGTGCGTAATTTTCAGATGGTCCACAGTCAATCAACCTCAATAAGAGGAAAAGGGCAAACGTCACATCCGACATTATCATAAGCTCGTCGTTAGAGATGCTAAATGGGGATTACCTAAGTTAAAATGCTAACAATTTTAGCTATGATACAAAATGGTATCTGAATATTTAATAAGGTAACGGAGTTCTCGTAGTAGTCCGAGCTAGGGAAAGCCTAGTACATGGCAAAGGAGAACAGCTTATCTAGTCTAAAAAATACAGGAAAGTGTGGGAGACACGTTGAGAAATCCTAATGTGATTTTAGACAATCTAGCTAGAAAGGCCAAAGATCAAGACTATACCTTTGAAAGGGTATACAGAAATCTTTATAACCCAATGTTTTACATGGCAGCGTACAACAAAATCTATGCAAATCCAGGCAACATGACAAAAGGTGTAGATGGATTCACAATTGATGGAATGAGTTTAAATAGAATCGAAAAAGTCATTGAAAAATTAAAAGATGAAAGCTATCAACCTAATCCCGTGAAAAGAACTTTTATCCCTAAAAAGAGAGGTGGAAGAAGACCGTTAGGTATTCCTTCATTCGATGATAAGTTAGTCCAAGAGGTAGTAAGGAAAATTCTTGAATCGATATTTGAACAACGATTCTCAAAAAATTCACATGGATTTAGACCCCACTTTAGTTGCCATACAGCACTAGTCCAGTGTAAAGAACGATTTAATGGGGTTCGATGGTTCATAGAAGGAGATATAAAAGGTTTTTTTGATAATATAGATCACCACATTTTAATTGGAATTCTTCGTAAGACAATAAAGGATGAAAGATTCATACGTCTAATATGGAAATTTCTAAAGGCGGGCTACGTAGAGAACTGGGCATATCACCGAACCTATAGTGGTACACCTCAAGGTGGAATTATTAGCCCAATCTTAGCAAATATTTATCTTAATGAACTGGATCAATATATTGAAGAGTACAAGAATCAATTTGAAAAAGATACGAAACGTAGAACGACAAAGGCATATATCAAATATCAAAAACGTGCAAGAAGATTCAAAGATAAGTACAAACCTGTTTGGCATCAATTATCTGAAGAAGAAAAGAAACCTCTTATTAAGCAATATAAAAAATTAGAAAAAGATATGTATAAACACCCTTACTTCGACCCTATGGATGAAAATTTCAAACGCCTACAATATGTCCGCTACGCAGATGATTTCATCATTGGAATCATAGGAAGTAAAGAAGATGCAATAAGAGTTAAAAAAGACCTTACGGTCTTTATCTCGCAAAAGCTAAACCTAGAACTATTACAAGAAAAGACATTAATCACACACAGTCATAAGAAAGCTAGGTTTCTAGGCTACGACATTGTAGTTGTACGATCTCAACAGCTAAAGAAGCGAAAAGATGGGGCGAAGACACGAGGAAACAGCTATAAATGTCACCTTTATGTACCTCGCGAGGCTTGGGTGGAAAAACTAAAAGAACTTAGGGCTATTAAATTTTCAAGGGATAATAAATGGAAGCCAATTCATAGAACATATTTAATTAGTTATGATGATCTCGAAATTCTGAGCATTTATAATGCGGAAATTAAAGGACTATATGAATATTACAAACTTGCCAATAATGTAAGCACTTTGCACCATTTTCTATATTTCATGAAGTACAGTATGTTCAAAACATACGCACGAAAATATAGGAAATCAGTTAAACAAATTATTGCTAAGTACAATATAAATGGAAAGTTCGGAGTTAAATATAGGACTAAAAATGGTCAGCAAACGAGACTCTTTTATGATGAAGGTTTCCATAAATTAAAAACAAAAGAAAAATCTTATTTTTTCAATGACAATCAACCTCCTAAATTCTATTTTGATGCAAGAAATAGCTTAATAAAAAAATTAGCATCTTTCAAATGTGGATATTGTGGGATTGAAAACGTTCCTATCGAAATGCATCATGTCCGGAAGTTAAAAGACCTTAAAGGAAAAAAGCGTTGGGAACAACATATGATTGCTCGTAAAAGAAAAACCATTCCATTGTGTATCTCCTGCCATGATAGATTGCACGCAGGAAAGCTAGATTGATAAGTGGAGAGCCGGATACATGGAGACGTGTACGTCCGGTTCGGGGGAGAGCGTTTGGAAACCTGTTCTAGTAATAGAATAAGGCGCTGGGCGCTTATCCTACACGAACGCAAAAGCGGAAGATTTGCCTCATATTTTTCCAAATCGTTGGCTAGAAGGAACTGTGAAAGATTATAAGAGTTTGTACAAAGGTA
>NZ_CM000745.1:4787428-4842584 GCF_000161455.1 Bacillus pseudomycoides DSM 12442 | reverse complement strand
ATTTTTATGAAAGATTGGGAGATTGTAGATTCAGTACCAGAGTTAAGAAGTCATCACTGTCAAGTATGGTGGGCGCGAATTTCAGACTTGCAATCTTGGCACTATAGTTTATTAAATGAAACGGAGCGTGAAAAAGCAAATTTGTTCCGTCATTCTGAGGACCGAGCAAGATTTATGATTGGATGTGCAATTAGTCGATTGGTACTAGGAAAACAACTCGCAATGTCTCCGCTTCAAGTACCAATCGATCGAACCTGTTCAGTTTGTAAGCTAGCGCATGGACGTCCGCAATTACCTGTAGGCATGCCGCAGCTATCTGTGTCACATTCAGGAGAACGAGTTGCTGTTGCGTTTACAACATCTACACCTATTGGTATAGATGTAGAACAAATAAATTCTAATATTGATGTACTTAAGATGGCAGTAGGAGTATTAACAGATATAGAAATTGCTCAGTTAATGCAACTGCCAATTGAAAGGCGAATTGAAGGGTTTTTAACATATTGGACGCGGAAGGAAGCGATACTTAAGGCTACTGGAGAAGGGTTAATGATGTCACCTTCTAATCTTACTGTATCAACTCCAGATCATTTACCGGAACTCCTTGTTTTTCAGGATAAGTCACAGCTTGTTGAGACTACAACTTTGATGAATTTGCAACCTGGCTCAGGCTATGTTGCTTCAATAGCTTTATTAAACAAAGATGTAATAGAAATGAGGCAGTTTGATGCAGGAACACTTTTACAGAGTACTAGACTTCTCCTTCGTTAATGGATAGTAATTCTTCAATTGACGAAGGTGTGTATCAATAATCGATAATAGAACAGTTACCTACTGATATTTTTCGTATGAAGTAAGTTTAGGAATATGTTCGCTTGAGTGGCTGCTAGATTATATAAATATAGAAGAGGTGTTAGTCATGTTAGTAATGGAAAATAGAAGAAGAGAATTGGCTGATGCTACAGCAGTTAAAGTGGTTAAAGGTTTATTGTTTTCTGAAGAAACATCATCAATTACATCGTTAGAAAATATTGTGAAAGATACAGTTCAGTTCAATGTTGTTGAACAAGAAATAATAGATAGGGAATATATTCCAAAAGAAGTAAAACCCTTTTTTGATAAAAAGGGAGCATTCCTGTACCGAGTTTCTTCCGTTAGTTATAAAGAAAAGGTGTTATCTGAGAATTTAATTTTTGCTGATACCTCACTTTTACCAAATGAAATTGTGAAAGAATTAGAAGATGGAAACGTCCCTATTGAAAAACTAGTAAAGCAGATGGAAGTAAGAAAGAATATGCTATATCAAGGATATCAGCCTTCTGGAAATATTATTGAATTGTTTGATGGCTGCTTATTACAATCTAGTATATATCCAACGAGAAAATATCAAATTATAAGTGATTGTAAATGTGTATTTTATATTTGTGAAGCATATCATGCCGAGAGTATATATGAGGTAATGAAGTGAGTCATAATGAACTAGCTTAATTCATTTTATTAAAAGAGAAGGATAGATAAGTAGAAAATATATACCTTATCTATCCTTTTTGTACTACATATGACCTCATTTGCTACCACGAATTTTAAATTTCACTATAGTACAATTATTGTATGTCATGCAACTAACAATTTTATTTCTTTTTTCTTACTTTTTTTAGCAATGTCCCGAAGCGTCCAAAAGCATTTTTAAAATTTTTTGTAGTACCAATACCAGTATCAAAACCATAATCCTTGTCTATTTTTTTATATTGTTATTTAGGTATTGAGAAAATAAAAATAGATGGATGATCTGGCTTTAAATATTTAATTTTAATAATGTTTTTTCTTTAAAAGGTTGAAAACGCACTGATGAAAAAGAACTGAATCGTATATAACCAATTTTTTTATTCTAATATTTTGTTTTGAAACAAGTCATACGTGGGTGCTATAAAGTACCTTTATATTAGGTCCAATAAAATGTCTCAATAGGGTTTGTTTGTTGGGACATTTTTATAAATTAACAAATCAGTGTCCTTATTCTTTTTATGTAGTTAAACAAAAAAATCAGAAACAATAGAAAAGCTATCTTGACAAGAGATAGCCTTTCTATTGTTTCTAACGCGTGATTAGTTTAATTTGATACCATTAAATTCTATAAAGTGCAAATGAACTTTTAATTACTAATTTCAGAATTAATAATTCTCCCTATAACACAATGTATGTTTTGGTAATAGTCGATATTGATAATGCAGAGAAGAGTTTGATTTATGAGTATCGAAAGTTAAAACTGAAAAGTTTGAATATTATTGATAAAACGAAAATAGTATTGCTTGATTTACTAGAATGATTTACAAAGAGTATATATAGATGAAAAATCCATTTTTTGAAAAAAATGAAAAAAGACAAATAGTTTTAGATAAGTACATATTTTTTGATTTTGACATTGTTATTTAAATAGCCTTAAGAAAGGCTTAGTTATGTTAATTTGAATAGAAGTGAAATATATTTTACTAATGTGTTTTATTGATTTTTAAAAGCATCCATAGCTTGTTTCAACATAATATATTTTTAAATAAATTACTTTTTAAATAAAAAAGAGCTAGACGTGATAATAAAACTGAATAGGATAAATGCTAAATAAGATAATTTAGGGAATCTGAGGTGAAGGTAGTGAATTTAACAGGAAGAATAAAAATAGGTCCTAGTGAGGTACTACATCAAGAAGTATTAGAGCCACAATTTATTTATGAATTAGAGTATTATCTTTTGTATTATGTCGCTATAGAAAAAGTATTGCTTACGGAATATAAACGTCTTGAATTAATTACTAATGAGAATAAAGAAATGATAATGAAAATTTTAGATAAAGTAACAAAAGAAAGTATTAACCCAGATCCTACGGCTAATATGTCAGATATTGCTTTTGCAATAGAGAGATTTGTAGAACAAAATCTAGAAGGAGAGGTACCAGCATGGCATATTGATCGTAGTAGAAATGATTTTCAATCCTGTGCACAGATTATGTTTGGGAGAGAACAATTATTACAAGTAATAAAGGAAATGAGGGACCTTTCAAACTCTGTTTATAAACTAGCAAAAAAAACAGTATATTTACCTATGCCTGGATACACACACTATCAAGCTGCACAAATTATTACACTAGGTTTCTATCTAACTGCAGTAAATGAACAAATATTGTTAGTTATGGAAAAGTTATTAGGTGTTTATGATGAAATGAATAAATGTCCACTTGGTGCCGGTGCTATGGCTGGTGGAGAGTTTGAATGGGATAGGAATAGAATGGCTATGCTTTTAGGTTTTTCAGAACCTCGTAACCATGCTTTAATTGCAGTAGCCTCACGTGATTGGACTTTACAAATCTCATCAGAACTATCCAATTTCGGTGTTTTTTTAAGTCGATTTGTTACAGATTTAATACAATGGGGGAGTAGTGAATATAAATTTATTGATTTACCAGATCAATTGTCAGGAATATCATCTGCAATGCCCCAAAAGAAAAATTTTCCTATCTTTGAGAGAATAAGGGGGAAAACAGCGCATCTTCACGCATTTTATTCTGACTTTGTGTTAGGACAACGCAATACAGCTTACTCTAATTTGGTAGAAACTTCTAAAGAGGCGGGTACTCATGTTATTACAATGTTTGAGACTTTTAAATCGACAATTCGTTTGCTTAAAACTACTGTAGATAATCTATCATTTAATGAAAAAAGAATGTTAGATGTTTGTACTGAGGAATTCTTTGGTGGTTTTAGTTTAGCTAATAAGCTTACTTTATCTAGTGGAATACCATACCGTCGTGCTCAAGTTATTGCTGGGCAATATATATTGAAAATGATGGAAACTGGTTTTAGACCAGAACATATAGATATAGGTGTACTTAAGGGAATCGGCTTAGAACACGGACTTCAAATTAAACTCACAAGCGAGCAATTAAAGAGTGCTTTTGATGTTACACATAACATTGAAAATAAAAAAACCATTGGTTCGACCAACCCAAACGATATAAAAATACTTATGGATGAACAAGAAAAACGTTATAAAGATATTGAGAAACAATGGGATAAAAGAGAAGAGTATATTAAAAAATCAGTATCACAAATATGATAAATAAATTTAATCAATGGGATAAAACCAATATTCTAATTATAACTTCAGTTTTAATGGTTAGGGTTTTTCAACTTAATTGCCGGCAATTGTTTAATAAATTATCACTATTGTGTCTAAATATATATCTTTTATCTTGTATGTTAGATAAAACAAATGAATTTGATTAATTACATTTACATCCTTTTAAGAGTTTGTACAGATATTGTATAAACTATGTTAGTCGACAGTTGATTTTTCGCTATCGTCGTTCAAAAGAGTATTTTTGGCATATTATAAATTTTAGAGTACTGATAATATACACAATGAGGTGTTAATCAAATGATAAGCGCTATCGGAAATACACCATTAGTAAAATTAAAAGTAAATAATAAAATGGATGAAGGTAATGTTTTTGGAAAATTAGAAATGTTAAATCCGTTTGGTATGAAGGATAGAGTTGCAAAACGAATTATTTTGAAAGCCAAAGAAACAGGAATATTAAAACCCAATGCCCCTATTATAGAAAGTTCATCTGGAACAATGGCCTGTGGGGTTGCTTTAGTTGGTAAGGCATTAAATCACGAGGTGCATATTGTAACCGATCCACGTATTGATATTATTACAAAAGCAAAGTTAATTTCACTCGGCTGTAAATTACATATTGTGGAAAAAATGGACAATAAAGGTTGGCAAGGAGCCAGATTAACAAAACTTAATTCTTTATTAGAACGATACCCTAATGCATTCTGGCCTAGACAGTATGAGAATCCTGATAATCCATTGGCTTATGATGAATTGGTGCAAGAAGTAGTACATGATATAGGGAAAATAGATATATTGGTATGTTCGGTAGGAAGTGGAGGTTCAATATCTGGTATAGCCAGAGGACTAAAAGTAAAAAATAAGAACTTAAAAGTTGTAGCTGTGGATGCTGTTGGAAGTGTGATTTTTGGTCAACCAGATTATCCTCGTAGATTACAAGGAGGGTTAGGAAATAGCTTAGTAGCACCAAATGTGGATTTCAGTATAATAGACGAGGTTCATTGGCTTAGTGATAAAGAGGCTTTTTCAGCGACTTTACAGTTAGCTAATAGTGAACAAATTTTTGCAGGTAATAGTTCTGGATCTGTGTATGCAGTTGCACGATGGATAAGTAAACAAACGGATAATCGAGTAAACATCTTAGCAGTTTTTCCAGATAGAGGGGATCGTTATGTACATACGATTTTTAACGAAGATTATCGTGAAAAAAACGGAATACAAAATATTGGTCTCCCGCTTGATCCGAAATTTGTTTCATATGGAACAACAGTATCCTCTTGGTCTTATTCAAATTTAAAGGAAGTGAAGAGTAATGACAAAAAAAAAGTTATTATTCATTGAGTCGAATACAACTGGAACTGGAATGATGGCCATAAAGAAGGCTTACTCTATGAACTTCATCCCAATATTAATGACTAATAAACCGGATCGCTATTTGGGACTTGAAGATACAGGATGTAAAATCATTGTTTGCGATACAAATAAGATATGTGATATACAAAATTCTATAAATTTTGAAATTCGACATCAGGAATTGGCTGGTATTTTAACAACAAGTGAATATTATCTTGAAACGGTTGCAAAACTTGCTACTATATATAATTTACCAGGGAATTCTATAGAAAGCATGCAGATATGTAGAGATAAATCTCTCACTCGAAAATGCTTAAACCAAAACAGTATTGGTCAACCCCATTTTAAAATTATTGATGGACAAGCACAGCTTCAGGAAGCTATTACGGAAATTGGTTTACCTTGTATTATTAAACCCGTAGATGAAAGCGGTTCTAATAATGTACTATTATGTAATTCTTTTGCTGAGGCAGTTGAACAAGTAAAATTAATTTTACAAAAAACTAAAAATGGCAGGGGGCAAAAAACAGCTTCAATGGTTCTTGTTGAAGAATTTATAGATGCTCCTGAATTTAGTGTTGAAATGATTTCCTGGAAAGGGAAACATACAGTGATTGGTATTACTGAAAAATTTGTAACAGGTCGACCTTATTTTGTTGAAGAGGGACATATTTTTCCAGCTTTAATATCGAACAAAATAAAAAAGGTGATTTTTGAAACCGTAAAAAATGCATTGTCAGTTGTTGGGGTGAAAAATGGAGCAACACATACTGAGGTTAAATGGACAAAAGACGGTTGTAAAATTATTGAGATTAATGCAAGGCTTGCAGGTGGTATGATTCCGGAGTTAATACGTCTTGTAACTGATATTGATATGATTGAGGAACAAGTAAGATGCTTTACAACTGGTCCTTCTCATTTCGATTTAGACATCAAAAGATATGCAGGTATTCAATTTATCTTAAGTGAAAAGGATGAAATTATAAAAGAGATAATAGGGATTGAAGAAGTTAGCGCCAGTGATGGTGTTGAGAACGTGACATTAGATGTAGAAGTAGGTATGCAAATTCATAGACCAAAATCATTTTCTGATAGATTAGGGTTTGTTATGGTAACTGGTTTAACACATGATGAAACTAAAAAAAGAATGGTAAAAGCTATTAGAGGGATTCAAATTAATCCTTTGAAAGAACGCATATAGAACTTATGTTAGGTAGATTTATTCAGAATTTTAAAGAAGGAACGGGGGAGAATTCTTGAAAGATTATATAGATTATAAAAACATAATGGAATGGCAAAAAACAAAAGCAGATTATCCTTTAGTATGTATGCATCAATTATTTGAAAATCAGGCTCAAAAAACACCTGACCAAATAGCTGTTGTAAAACAACAAGAAAGCATTACATATAGAGAATTAGAAGAGCGATCAAATCAAATTGCACAATACTTACAAAGATACAACATTAGTAAAGATACACCAATAGGCTTATGTATGAATCGTTCTATTAATTTAGTTGTAGTACTTATGGGAATATTGAAAGCAGGAGGTGCATATTTACCTATTGACCCAGATGCGCCAAAAGCTAGAATCAAACAAATTTTAAGTGAAGTACAGGCTCCATTATGTTTTTCTGAATCAGAATTGAAACCTAGTCTCCCTCTTACCCTTGAAACTGACTATATTTTTATGGATGAAATTATGGATATTCTAAACACAATGTCTATTGAAAAAGTTAGTATAGTTATGACACCAGAGCAACTTGTATCAGTTTATTACACTTCCGGTACAACAGGAAAACCAAAATGTGTAGGAAATATACATAGAGGCTATGTTAATAAAATTAATTCTATGCAAAGAGCCTACCCCCTACAATTAGGAGAAACCGTTTTACAAAAAGCAACAATAGCATTCGACGATTCGTCTATAGAAATCTTTTGGCCGCTTGCTTTTGGGGGGACAGTTGCATTAATGGAACCTGGATTACATCGTGATCCTAGAGAAATTGTAAATGCATTAATTCAATATAAAGTAAAATATATGTACATTGTATCAAGTATGTTAAGCAGAATAGTGGATGTAGTCGAGGAGAATGATAGATTAAAATTATCGAATTTAAAAGGGGTCTTTGCTGGTGCTGATCCTCTTACTCCTAGTATTGTAAGACGTTATATGGAAAAGATGCCTGGCATACTATACAATACCTGGGGCGCTACAGAGGTTTCAATTGATGCTACGATACATGCTTGTTCAGAAGAAGATAGAAATGAAGAGGGTACTATTAGTATAGGAAAACCATTTGATAATGTACGTGTATATATCTTAGATGAAAAATATCAACCTGTATGTAAAGGAGAAGTAGGTGACCTTTATGTGAGTGGAGTTGGAGTGTCGAAAGGGTATCTAAATGATCATGAACGTACGGAACAAATGTTTATAGATGATCCGTTTTTTCTAGGAGAAAAAATGTATAAAACAGGAGATAAAGGATATTACAGAGAAGATGGATCGATTAAATTTGCTGGTCGAGTAGATAATCAAATTAAAATAAGAGGTATTCGAATCGAGTTAGAAGAAATTGAAAGCGTAATGAGAAGAGAATCAAATGTAAAAGAATCGATAGTCCTTTTACGTGAAGATATACCGGGTGTAAAGAGACTAGTTGCTTATGTAGTTTTACATGAAGGTAAATCAGTTACTACTAATGAAATAAAAGGACATTTAAAAAATTATTTACCCGAGTATATGTGTCCGCATTATATCTATATATTAGACAGATTTCCTTTAAATCAAAATGACAAAATTGATAAACAGGCATTACCTATTCCAGATACTATTCGGCCTATATTAGAAACGGATTATGTCGCTCCTCAAACAGATTTAGAGAAGGAATTAACCAGTATTTTTTCTCAAGTGTTGAATGTAGAAAAAATAGGGACTAGAGATAATTTCTTTGATCTTGGAGGAGATTCTATATCTGCAACACAAGTAATGAGTATGATTCGTGTCTCGATAAATCAGGATGTTCCTTTAAAATTATTATTTGAATTAAAGTGTGTATCTAATTTAGCTAATTATTTTCAACATAATTCGTATAGTATAAAAAACAAAGAAAGTATAACACCTCAAAGTGGTAATAAACAGCTACCAATGTCTTATGCTCAAGAAAGAATGTGGTTACTACAAGAAATGGATTTAAATCAGGCAGCTTATAATGAACCAATAGCTTTTCGTTTACATGGGGAATTAAACGTTAAAGCACTAGAGTTAGCTTTAAATAAAATTATTGCAAGACAAGAATCTTTAAGAACATATTTTGTAGTATGTAATGAGCAGCCCGTTCAGAATATTGAGGATTCAATCCGCCTTAATATAGATTTTATAGATTTGAGTAATGAAATAGAAAAAGAGAGTACAGCTCAAAAAGTTATATTAGAAGATGCTCAGAAACCATTTAGTCTTAAAATTCCTCCATTATTAAGAGTAAAGATTTTTAAAATAAAGGATAATGAATGGATTTTTTATCTGAATATGCATCATATTATTACAGATGGCTGGTCAACTGTAGTTTTCCTTGAAGAGCTAGCAGTTTTATACGATGCTTACTCTAAGAATAAAGTTTGTGACCTTGAAGAGTTGCCTGTTGGATATTCTGATTTTTCTAACTGGCAACGAGTGTGGCTAGAAAATGGTGTTTTAGAAAAACAACTTTCTTTCTGGAAAAGTGAACTGTCGGGCGAACTACCTGTATTACAGCTGCCAATAAATTATCCTAGAAAAGTAGAGCAAACATATAATGGAGATAAATTATATTTTACTTTAGAGTCTGATTTAGTAAAAAAAGTAAAAGAATTAACAAAAAAATATGAAGTCTCTGACTACATGTTTATGATGGCAGTGTTCAATCTTATGTTACATCGATATTCTGGTCAAGAAGATATCCTAGTAGGGTCTCCAATTGCAAATCGTCATTATCCTAATTTAAGTAATATTATAGGTTTCTTTGTAAATTCAATGATTGTAAGAAGTCACTATAAAAAAGATGAAACATTTGTAAGTTTCTTACACAAAATGAAAGAACGTTGTTTAGAGATTTATAGTAATCAAGACGTACCCTTTGAAATATTAGTGAGGGAACTTCAACCTAAGAGAGATTTGAAACATGCTCCTTTAGTTCAAGTTATGTTCTCTTTCCAAAATAAATTAGAAGAAAATTTAAATTTACAAGGGATGTCTGTATCACCAATTCCAATAAATAATAAAACTTCAAGGTATGAACTAACACTCTTTTTAACTGAAAAAAGTAATGGAGAATACGATGGAGTATTTGAATATAATACAGATTTATTTAATTCAGTAACAATTCAGCGTTTTATAGATAATTTTAAAGTGTTACTAAAAGATATTCTATCTAATCCGACAAAAGAAATCTCTAGATTGGAAATGCTAGCAGAAGAAGAACACCAACAGTTAAAAATGTGGAATCAAACAAAAGTTTCATTTCCGAAAAATAAATGTCTGCATGAACTTTTTGAAGAACAAGTTCAGAAAACTCCTAATTTAAGCGCCGTAGTTTTTGGTACAAAAGAATTAACATATAAAGAACTAGATATGAAAGCTAATCAGTTAGCACAACTTCTTATGAAAAAAGGAGTTGGACCAGATAAGGTGGTCGGAATTTGTATTGAAAGGTCAATTGAATTGGTAATTGGATTAGTCGGTATTTTAAAGGCTGGAGGTGCATATTTACCGCTTGATCCGGAGGCACCAAATGCCCGGTTAAGGCAAATTATAAGTAATGCTGGATGTGATATTTGTTTATCACAAAAATCTTTACAAAAAAATCTCTCAATAGAAGAAGCTGAAATTATTTTTCTTGATTCTGAATGGAATGATATGAATGAGGTATCCAATGAGAAACCTCAAGTAGCTGTTACTCCGGAACACTTGGTCTCTGTTTATTACACTTCCGGATCAACAGGTCAGCCAAAAGGTGTTGCTAATATTCACAAAGGTTGGGTAAATCGTATTAATTGGATGCAGAATAAGTTTAATTTGAAGTTTGGGGAAACAGTGCTCCAAAAAACTACTTTAACTTTTGATGATTCGGCAGTTGAATTTTTTTGGCCTTTAACTACTGGAGGAAGAATTGCATTGATGAATCCAGGAATGCATAGAGATCCAAAGGAAATAATTAATGCAGCTATTCTTTATAATACTGTTCATCTTCAATTTGTTCCAAGTATGTTAAATATGGTACTTGATGAACTACATCTTGAGGATCGAAAGTATCTTAGTTCTTTGAGAAATTGTATATCGAGTGGAGAAGCATTATCCCCAAAAACAGTAGAAAAATTCTATCAAAAGATGCCGGGAAATTTACATAATACATGGGGGGCAACAGAGGTTTCAATTGATTCAACTATTTACACGTGTAATTTTAAGGATAGTCAAGATCATGGAGCTGTCTGTGTGGGAAAACCATTTGATAATAACGAGGTATATATACTTGATGAATACCTTCAGCCGGTTCCTATTGGTGTAACGGGCGATTTATATCTAGCAGGAGTTGGATTAGCGAGAGAATATTTAAAGGACGAAGAGAAAACAAAGAAAGTATTTATACAAAATCCATTTGTAGAAGATGAAAAAATGTACAAGACTGGAGATCGTGGATATTTTCTTCAAGATGGTTCAATTAAGTTTATTGGAAGAGATGATAATCAAGTTAAAATTCGTGGGATGCGTGTAGAATTAGGAGAAATTGAAGCAACACTACTTAAACATTTCTTAGTCAAAGACACAGTAGTTGTCTTACAAAAAGAAACTGAGGAGTTACAAAGGCTTATAGCTTATGTTATTCCAAGCAAACAATTGTCACCTCAAAATTTAGAGACAGAAGAAATAAGGAATTATCTGAAGAATGAATTGCCTGAATACATGGTTCCTTCATTCTTATTATTTCTTGATGCATTTCCTCTGAATGCAAATGGAAAACTTGATCGTAAAAAGCTACCTGCTGTAGAACGACAAATGTATGTTCATGATGTAATATTTGCTCCACCGGAGACAATGGTAGAAAAAGTAATAGCGGATATCTGGAAAGAGCTTTTAAAATTAGATGATGTAGGTGTAGATGATAACTTTTTTAATTTGGGAGGTCACTCCTTATTAGCTACACAAGTAGTATCACGTATTCGTAGACAATATAAAATTGAAATCCCATTACGAGAAATATTTACTAAACCAACAATTAGACAATTATCAGAAGAATTAGAAATTAAAATAATTAAGGAAATTGAAAATATGACTGATGAAGAAGCGCATGAGTTGCTAAATAAAAACATTTGAGTCTAATGAGGAGGAGATAGTAGTGAAATCAAGTGAAAATAAATTATCCGAAGTAAAAAAAAATTTACTTCGAAAGTTGCTTCAAGGAACCAGTAATGATTCTAGCGAAAAGATAAGACCATATCCGAGAGAAGGAACGATTCCATTGTCATATGCTCAAAAACGTCTATGGTTTTTAAGCCAATTATATCCTAACAATCATTTTTATAATGTTCCTTATGTTATTCATTTCAAAGGTAATCTTCATATTGAAAATTTAAAGAAAAGTACTTTGATGCTAATCAAAAGGCATGAAAGTTTGAGAACTACATTTCAAGAAATTGATGGAACTCCAGTTCAGGTTATTCAAGAAGAGTATCAAATTGATATTCCAGACATAAATCTTAATCATTTGTCATTAGAACAACGTGAGAAAGTGGCTTTGGAAATAATTGAAAAGGACATAAAAACTCCTTTTGATATTCAAAAGGGACCTAATGTTCGTGCTCAAATTATTTCTTTAGATAATGAAAATCATTATTTTATTTTTAATGTTCATCATATTTGTTTTGACGGATGGTCTGCAGGGGTTTTCTTTAAAGAACTTTCGTCTCTTTATGAAAGTAATATAGACAAAAGTTTAAATAACTTATCTAAATTATCGATTCAATATGCGGATTATACTTTTTGGCAGAAAGAATTATTGGAAGGTGGAGAATATGATCGTCAACTAAGATATTGGGAAGACAAGTTAAACGGTGATATTCATCCGATTACATTACCTTATGACAAATTAAAAAAAGAACAGAGCTTTAATGGAGCAATTGTTCCGTTCTATATAAATTCGGATGTGTATCAAGAGATAAAAAGCTTGAGTAATAAAGAAGGAGCTTCTATTTTTATGACCCTTTTAGCAATTTTTAAATTGCTATTATCTCGGTACTCTAATCAGAATGACATTCTGGTAGGAACTCCTATTGCCAATCGTAGCCATAAGGAATTAGAAGGTATTATTGGATTTTTTGCTAATACCCTTATTTTAAGAACAGATGTATCTTGGGAATTAACCTTCCGTGAATTGCTAGAACGCATACAAAAGGTTTGTTTAGATGCGTATTCCCATCAAGATTTACCATTTGAAAAAATTGTTGAAGAGTTAGCACCCGAGCGAGATCTGAATAAAAACCCGTTATTTCAAGTTATGTTTAATTTTTATGAGGCACCAGATCAAATAGCTTTTAAGGGATTACAAACTAATTTTATAGATTTTGATAATAAAACGGCAAAATTTGACCTTCAGATGGAATTTGTAGAAAAGGATGAGGGGTTATACGGGATACTCGAATATAATACAGATTTATTTCATAAGGAAACGATAGATAGAATGATAGGACACTATCAGAAGCTAACCGAAGTAATTGTGAGGAACCCAGACTTAAGCATCAAAGATATTTCTTTTCTTTTAGAAGAAGAAAGGAATCTTTTACTAGATGAATGGAATGAAACAACATCCACATACTCAGATGAGAAATGTCTACACCAGTTATTTGAAGAAAAGGTGAACCAGTATCCTGACGATGTGGCAATTATTTATGAGGATCAAAAAATCACATATAGAGAATTGAATCGACGTGCAAATGCTCTTGCTATGTATTTAAAACAACAAGGTGTAAGCCCTGATATGGGTGTGGGCATTTATATGAGAAGGTCTATAGATATGGTAATTGCAGTTATTGGAATTTTAAAAGCGGGAGGAATGTATGTACCTTTAGATCCAAATTATCCGGTTGAACGTTTAGAATATATTAGTAAAGAATCTAATCTATTCCATATATTGATGCATAGCGAACTGGATGGATATTCAAATTTTCATGCTGTAAATAAAATTTATTTGGATAAAATCTGGGATCAATTGACTTTAACAGATCAAAATGTAAAAAACGATGTTAATCCTCAAAATCTAATTTATCTAATTTATACATCAGGATCTACTGGTAAACCAAAAGGCATTGGAATGACCCATCAAGCTATAGTTAATCTAATTGAGTGGCAGGATAAGAAATGGATTTATCCCGGTAAAGTTAATTCACTACAATTTTCTAGCCTGAATTTTGATATGTCCTGTTTAGAGATTTTTTCAACATTTAATTCAGGCGGAACATTAGTTATTCCTAATGAATCATGTATAAGGGATCCATATTTGTTGTTGCAACTAATCTTAAAACAAAAAATAGAAAGAGCGAGTTTCCCTTATGTTGGATTTCAACAATTATGTGAAGTCTCTAATAATGTTGACCCGTTAGAATTTAACTTGAGAGAAATTATTGTTACAGGTGAACAGTTAAAACTTACTCCTAAGATTCGTAGTTGGATAAAAGGTATTAAAGATTGTGTATTACATAATCATTATGGTCCATCGGAAACTCATGTTGTTACATCATATACTATACTGGATGTTGATAAAGAGGATAATCTGCCACCAATTGGTAGACCAATAAGTAATACTAAGCTATAT
Organism: Bacillus pseudomycoides DSM 12442; assembly: GCF_000161455.1. Classification (GTDB taxonomy): domain Bacteria; phylum Bacillota; class Bacilli; order Bacillales; family Bacillaceae_G; genus Bacillus_A; species Bacillus_A pseudomycoides. The sequence continues at coordinate 4,828,256 of NZ_CM000745.1, read as the reverse complement.
GTGCTGGATAAAAACTTGAAATTGGTTCCCCTAGGTGTTGTGGGGGAATTATATATATCTGGGGATTGCTTAGCCAGGGAATATTTAAATCGACCAGAATTAACGAAAGAGAAATTTATTGAAAATCCTTTTTGTTTAGAATCAGATGAAAAGATGTATAAAACTGGTGATTTAGTACGTTATAAATCTGATGGTAATATTCAATTTTTGGGTAGAATTGATAGCCAATTAAAAATTAGGGGATACAGAATTGAACCTAGTGAGATTGAATCGATAATAAATCAATTTCTAGGCATAAAAGAAGTAGTAGTTGAATCGAAAAATAATGCATCAGGCTATCCTTATCTTATTGCTTATTATGTTACAGATGGAATGAAACAAATTAAAAATGAAGAAATAGAATCATTTTTAGTTGATAAGTTACCAGATTATATGATTCCTAGATTTTATGTACAATTGGATGCGATACCTTTAACTCCTAGTGGGAAAATCAATCGTCTTATCTTACCAGATCCTAATTTGAAAAAGCTTAATTATTCTGAAGCAAATATACTTGAAACAGAAACTGAAAAACAAATGGCTCTAATCTGGAGTGAGGTACTTGGTTACGAACATATTGGTAGAGAAGATAACTTTTTCCACCTAGGGGGTCATTCTCTTATAGCGACCCAAGTTATATCACGTATCCGAAAAAAATTTAATATTGAAATACCTCTTCGTGGAATATTTGAATATCCGGTTTTGAAATATTACTGTAAGCAACTAGATAAAGAACTTTTAAAAGAACGTTTTATATTAAATAATGAAATCCTATCAATAGAGAAGGAAAAGGAATGCCCTTTATCTTTCTCACAAGAGCGTATTTGGTTTTTTGATCAAATGGAGCCTGGAAATTCTGTATATAATTTAGACTATTCAATTGAAATTACAGGGGAAGTAGATATTTCCTTACTAGAAGCGAGCTTGAATTTTGTTGTTAATCGACATGAAATATTAAGAACAACTTTTCAAGAAGTTGATGGAACCCCCGTTCAAGTGATTGCTTTAGAATCATATATACCAGTTTCATATGTTGATTTACGGTATATATCTAACGATAGGGTTTTTGAATATGCTAGACAGTTAGCTGCAGAAGAAGTAAATCAGCCTTTTAATCTAGCAGAAGGTCCTTTAATTAGAGCAAAAGTATATCAATTAGATTTAAACAGATATATTTTAGTTGTTAGTATGCATCATATTGTGACAGATGGTTGGTCTATGAAACTATTTGGGGAAGAGTTATTTAGTTATTATAAATCTTATGGTAAAAATACGATTTCTCATGTACCTAAATTACCTATTCAATATAAAGATTTTGCATACTGGCAAAGAAAACAAAAAAGGGGTAATTTACAGAAACAATTAGCATATTGGAAGGAGAAATTAAGTGGTGAACTTCCTATATTAAATATGCCAAGCGATTATATGAGATCTCAAACAAGATCCTTTAAAGGAGATCAGCTCTCTTTTGCAATCGAGGAAAATTTAGCTGCGAAATTAAAAACGTTTAGTCAAGAACATGGTGTCTCACTTTTTATGACTCTAATAACTGGTTTTAAAGGATTATTGTTTCGGTATACAGAACAAGAGGATCTTATAGTTGGGACTCCTATAGCTAATCGAAATCACAAAGATATTGAAAACTTAATTGGTTTCTTTGTGAATACATTACCGCTACGTACAAAATTAAATTCGTCAATGAGCTGGAAAGAGCTATTAAATAATATAAAACAAGTAACTTTAGAAGCTTATGAAGGACAGGATATACCATTTGAGAAGCTAGTTAATGAAATACAACCTAAGAGAGATTTAAGTAAATCGCCCATATTTCAAGTAATGTTTGCTTTTCAAAATAAGCCAATTACGACCGTTGATAAAATTACAGAGTTAAGTATCCAATCTATTAATATAGAGGGAAATACATCACTTTTTGATATAAGTATGTCATTAGAAGAAAAAGGAGAGCAAATAATAGGTGTGGTTGATTATTGCTCAGATCTATTTAAGCGAGATACAATTCAAAGGTTTATTAATCATTATTTAATTTTATTAGAAGAAATCGTGTGGAACGTTAATCAGAAGGTTCTTGAAACTCAAATGCTAAGTACTGAGGAAATGCAAAAAGTAATAGTGGATTGGAATCGAACTGAATATCCATTTCCTGAAAAGATGTGTGTGCATAAGTTAATTGAAGAAGTCGTAAAAAGGTTACCAAATCATACAGCAATAATGTATCAAAATAAATCTATCACTTATTGGGAACTAAATGAAAAAGCGGAGCAAATGGCCCGATTTTTAAAAGGAAAACATGTTGGACCTAATACTCCAGTAATACTTTGTATGGATCGTTCTATCGACTTTATTGTTTCAATTTTAGGGATTTTAAAAGCAGGCGGTGCTTATGTCCCACTAGATCCTAGTTATCCGCAAGATAGGTTATCTTATATGATTAAGGATTCTCAAGCATCGGTAATCTTAACTTCATTAAAATATGAGAATATTTTCTTACAACATAAGCAAGAGGTAATTACTTTTGAAAATGTACCAGATCAAGTTGATTTAACTGAGTCAGTTCAAAAAAAATTAGAAGAACAAGATCACTCTGAACATTTGGCTTTTATTATTTATACTTCTGGTTCTACGGGGAAACCAAAAGGAGTTCCAATTAAACATCAATCTATAGTAAACTTCATTCATTACATGACTGATTTTTGTGAATTTACAAAAGATGATAGAGTAGGGCAATATACAAGTATTAGTTTTGATCTTTCAGTTATGGATATTTTTATGACGCTTGTAAAAGGAAGTACCTTAGTTTTAAGTCCGAATAATGTATTATCTGCTAATGAATTTTCGGATTGGATTGAAGGAAATAAAATTTCTAGTATCTGTATTCCAACGGCTTATTGGGATTTTTGGGTTAGAGAAATATCTAATGAAAAAGTGCTATTGCCTTCATCTTTACGCATGATTTTAGTCGGAGGAGAAAAAGTTTCATTAGCAACGTATAAGGAATGGTATGAAATTTCTGGGGAAATACCTTGTTTAATTATCTATGGTCCTGCAGAAACAACGTGTGCTTCAACTGTGTACAAGCCCGAAAATCAATGGAACCATGAAGTTGTAACTGAATTGCCAATTGGACGGCCTATTGCAAATACGGAAGTCTATGTCCTGAATTCAAACATGCAACCAGTACCTATTGGAGTGCCGGGTGAGCTGTATATTGGTGGAGTTGGATTATCGCCTGGTTATTTAAACCTTCATGAAAAGAATGAAAAACATTTTGTTAAACATCCATTTAAAGAAGGGAAACGTTTGTATAAAACTGGAGATAAAGTAAAGTTATTATCAAATGGACAATTAGTCTTCTTAGATCGATATGACAATCAAATTAAATTAAGGGGATTCCGTATTGAACTTGGGGAAATTGAAAAAACACTAGAACAGCATTCATATATACAAAAGGCAATAGTGATTTTAAGGGATGATGTAATTGAGGGGCAAAAACAATTAGTTGCCTATATTCAAACAAGAGAGATAACGGAGGAAATAAATTCCTATAAATTAAAGGAGTATATGGAGAAGAGAGTCCCGAACTATATGATTCCGTCTTATTTTGTATTAGTAAAAGAGATGCCAAAAAGCCCTAATGGAAAAATAGATCGAAAATCATTACCAAAGCCAAAAGAAGAAACAATTAAAATAGATGTACAAATTTCACCTAGGAATGAAATTGAAGTGAAGTTGGCAAATATTTGGATGGATGTTCTTAATCTTAGATCGATTAGTATGAATGATAACTTCTTTCATTTAGGAGGTCATTCTCTTTTAGCGACTCAAGTTATATCGCGAATTAGAACATTATTTGGAATAGATGTACCATTGAAAAATATTTTTGAGTATCCAACAATATCTCAATTAGAAAAAGTCATTAAAAACATGGGACTAGAAAAAAATGAGGGAAAAATTGTGAAGAGAAGAAGGGATTTACATCGATTACAATAGAGAAGTTATAATCAAAGATCCAATGTTCACTAATTATAATGTGGAAGGAGAAAAATAAGGTGTTTCAAAAAGAGACAGATAAATCGAATGAAGTAGTAACCACTGAGGAGTACTATACATTTCCAGCATCTTTTGCTCAAAAAAGATTATATTTTTTAAATGAACTTTTATCTGATTCTTCTGTATATAACATGCCGATGTTTGTATCTTTGAAGGGGAATTTGAATAAAGATGCATTAGAAAGAGCCTTAAATACTTTGGTGAACTTACATGAAGCGTTGAGAACACATTTTAGTATGATTCAAAATGAAGTCATGCAAATAATTAGACCTTATTCTCAATTTAAATTAGAAATAAAATTAGTCCGAAGTGAGTTAGAAGCTAATGCTTATATGGAAGTAGAAGCAAGAAAACAGTTTGATTTAAACAAAGGACCACTTTTTGAAGCTACATTATTAACAGATGAAAAAGAAACTCATTTTTTATTAATTAATATGCATCATATTATCTCCGATGGATGGTCTGTAAGCATTTTGTTTAATGAAACATTCAGGTTGTATCAATCATTTGCAGTAGATGAAGAACTCCCTTTATCGGAGCCAGAATTTCAGTATGCCGATTATTCTGGATGGCAGGAAGAACAATTTGAAAAAAGTCATTGGCAAAAACAATTAGCGTATTGGAAAGAAAAACTTGGTAATGATTTGCCGGTATTGCAATTGCCTACAGAAAAATCTAGGTCAAAAATTGTAAGTAATAGAGGGAGTTTCACTCAATTTACAATACCTCTTGATGTATCAAAAGGTATCAGTCAATTATGCCAGACAGAGAATAGTACGTTATTTATTGGTGTACTTACAGCGTTTAATATACTTTTAAGTAAATATTCACAACAGGAAGATATAATAATTGGAACTACGATTGCAAATAGAAACAGAATTGAATTTGAAGAAACGCTTGGTTTGTTTGCAAATACAATTGCTATTAGAACAGATCTTTCTAACAATCCTACTTTTAGAGAATTATTAAAAAGAGTACGCAATGTAACTATCGAGGCATATGATAATCAGGATATTCCTTTTGAGAAAATTGTAGAGGAGTTAAATCCTACTCGAAGTTTGAATCATTCTCCGATATTTCAAGCAATGTTTGTATTGCAAAATACACCCGACATACAGTGGAATTTAACTGAATTAGAAATTCAACCTATTAAGATAGATACAGGAACAGCGAAATTTGAATTGACATTAGATATGGAAAATACAGTTGATGGTTTGGTAGGGGTATTGGAATATCAAACAGATTTATTTAATCAAGAAATTATTGATAGAATGTCTGCTCATTTTCAGACATTACTAGCCAATATTGTCCAAAATCCAGATCAACCTATAAATGAATTACAATTCATAATAGAAAGTGAGAGAAGAGAGTTACTATATAGATCTATAGAAAAACAAGATACATCTTTATGTAGTCATGAAATATTTGCAAAGCAAGCCGAGAAAACTCCTGATGCTATAGCCATTATCTTTGAAGATCAGACTATAACTTATGAAGAGTTAAATCAACAAGCTAATCAACTAGCTCATTATCTTCGAAAAAAGGGAGTAGGTCCGGAAATAATGGTAGGGTTATGTATAGATCGATCAATTGACCTTATCATTGGGATATTAGGGATATTAAAGGCTGGTGGAGCTTATGTACCAATAGATCCAACAATTCCTAAGGCGAGATTAGACTATTTTATCCAGGATTCAGGAATAAACCTTCTATTAACTCAAGATGATTTGAGCAATGAGTATTGCACACAAAATATAGATAAGATTTTGTTAGATAAGGATTGGTTAAAAATAAGTAAAGAAAGTAAAGAAAACTTGAATAGTGACGTACATCCAGGAAATTTGGCTTATGTCATTTACACATCGGGTTCTACGGGTGATCCAAAAGGTACGCTAATACCACATGAAAATATTACTAGATTATTTGCATCAACAAGCAAGTGGTTTCAGTTTAATGAAAATGATACGTGGACTTTATTTCACTCATATGCTTTTGATTTTTCAGTTTGGGAAATATGGGGAGCATTACTCTATGGTGGTAAATTAGTTATTGTACCTTATTGGGTTAGTAGAGATACTGAGAAGTTTTACGATTTACTTATTAAAGAAAAAGTTACCATCTTGAATCAAACGCCTTCAGCTTTTTATCAGTTAATTAAGATAGATGAAAAGAGGTTATTATCGCCTACTCAGCTAAGTTTAAGAAAAGTTGTCTTTGGAGGTGAAGCACTGGAATATAGATTGTTACGTCCTTGGATTCAAAAGTATGGAGATAAAGTGCCACAGTTGGTAAATATGTATGGAATTACAGAAACTACTGTTCATGTTACTTATAGGCCAATAACATATGAAGATATAGAGAAAAATATCAAAAGCATGATAGGTATCACAATTCCAGATTTATATGTTTTAGTTTTAGATGCATATATGCAACCCGTACCGGTTGGTGTACAGGGTGAACTTTTTGTAGGAGGAGCAGGATTGGCAAGAGGGTATCTAAATAAACCAGAATTAACTGCTACTAGATTTATAGATAATCCTTTTAGTCAAGAGCCAGAAAAATTATATCGAACAGGTGATTTGGGGAAAATATTATTAAACGGTGAAATTGAGTATTGTGGACGTATAGATAATCAAGTGAAAATACGGGGGTTTCGTATTGAGTTAGGGGAAATTGAATCAAAGCTGGTTTCACATCCAAAAGTAAGAGAGGCTGTTGTGGTGGTAAATGAAGATAGTGACGTAAATAAAAAACTATTAGCATATGTTACTTCTTCAAACGATATCAAAAGTAAAGAATTAAGAGACTTCTTGAGAGAAACGCTTCCAGATTATATGGTACCTTCGCAATTTATGATTTTGGAGCAAATTCCACTCACGAGTAACGGTAAGATCGATAGAAGACAATTGTTAAACAGTATTAGTGAAGTTACGGTTAATAAAGAAGATTATATAGGGCCGAGAAATGAAGTAGAAGAGATAATAACAGAAATATGGTCAAATGTCTTAGAACAAAAACTTATAGGAATTGATGATAATTACTTTGAGTTAGGTGGAGATTCAATTAAAAGTATTCAGATCTTATCATTAATAAAAGAAAAAGGTTACACTGTTGACATGGCAGATATATTTATGCATCAAACTATTCGTAAATTAGCACCAAATATTAGAAAGAAAAGTAATTTTTCGACACAATTAATTGAGTCTTTACCAGTAATCTCTAAAAAAGATATGCAAAAAATAAGTAACAATGTAGAAGATATTTACCCATTAACAAAACTTCAAGAAGGAATGTTGTACCATAGCGAACTGTCAAGCATAACACCTATATATCACAACATTTCAACTTTTAGGATCAGAGCGCCTTATGAGGAAGAAGCATGGACTTTTGCATTTGAAGAATTGTTATCACGACATCCAATTTTACGAACATCATTTGACTTTATAAATTTTAGTGAACCTATGCAAATAGTTCATCATAAAGTTGAACTGCCTATAAAGTTTGTTGATTTGACTCATTTGAACAAAAAAGATCAGGATGTAGAATTAAATAAAGAATTTGAATACGAGACAATTACTTCTTTTGACTGGATGAAAGCACCTCTTTTGAGAGTCAGGATTTATAAACTTTCTGACGATGTTATACAGATGTCGATTATAGAGCATCATGCTATCTTAGATGGCTGGAGTGTTGCTTCTATGCAAACTGAATTATTTAGTTTATATCAATCTAAAATTAAAAAAGAACGAACAGATAAAAACAGTAAACCCAAAGTATTATTCAAACATTATTTGGAATTAGAGAGAAAGGCATTACATGATCAGAAACAGAAAGAATTCTGGATAAATAAGCTAACTAATATGACATTTTCGAAGATGCCTCGTTGGAATAACGTCGAGATGGAATCCAAGATGGAATTAGTAGAGTTTAATATTCCAAAAGAATTATCTAATGCTATCAAATCTTTAGCTATGAATATAAAAGTACATGTTAAAAGTATATTACTTGCTGCTCATTTTAAAGTAATTTCTATACTAAGTGGGAATCAAGATATTGTTACAGGGGTAGTATCCAATGGTAGAAGTGAAGAAAAAGATGGTGAGAAAGTATTAGGGCTATTTTTAAATACTTTGCCAATAAGAATTAATGTTTCAGGAGGTACTTGGATAGATTTAATAAAAACAACATTTAAAGAAGAGCAAGAAACTTTAGATTTCCGTCGCTATCCAGTTTCTCAAATTCAACAAGATTGTGGTGGAGATATGCTGTTTGAAACATTTTTTAACTTTACCAATTTTCATGTGTACAAGTCTGTTTCTGATTTGAAAGATATTGAGATATTACAAGAAGATGGAATAGCAAATACTAGCTTCCCATTTGGTGTAGAATTTGGACAAGATTTATCTACGTCGGATATTAGAATGGATTTAAGATGGGATATGGCAGAGTTTAGTAAGGAGCAAATTGAATTAATAGGTGATTATTATTTAAAAGTACTAAATTCAATGGTAGATAATCCAAAGGGAAATCATGAAAGTAAGCATTTCTTATCTGAAAAAGAAATGAAATTGATGAAAGAATGGAATGATACTCAAGTATTATATGAGGAAGATCATATACTTCACAGGTTAATTGAATTCCAAGTAGAAAAAAGCCCAGAACAAATAGCACTTAAGTTTGAAAAAGAAACTTTGACGTATCGAGAGATGAACAACAGGATAAATAATTTTGCAAATGAATTAATTGAATCTGGCGTAAAACCAGGTGACTTTATTGGAATTTGTTTAGACAGGTCTATTGAAATGGTAATTAGTTTAATTGGAATTCTTAAAGTTGGTGCAGCTTATGTACCGATGGATCCTGAAAATCCGGTTAATAGAATAGCGGATTTAATAAAAGATTCAGGAATATCTATGTTAATTACTAATCAGAGGCTAAAAGAGAAAATTTCTTCCTCTACTCAAAGAATAAAGTGTATTGAGGAAAAAGGTGAGATGGCTGCATATCGTTTTATAAAGAATCCTAATGTTGAAGTATCAGAAAAAGACATGGCATATATGCTGTATACTTCTGGGTCAACTGGGAAACCTAAAGGAGTTATTGTATCCCATCGTGCCATTTGTAACAGGTTATTATGGAAACAAGATTATTTTAAATTGAGTAATAACGATAGAGTGTTACAAAAGACACCTTATACATTTGATGTATCGATATGGGAATTTTTCTGGCCTTTAATAACGGGAGCGTGTTTGGTTATTGCTAAACCGAATGGGCACAAGGATCCAAATTATCTAGTAAACATTATTCAAGAGGAAAATATAAGTACAGTTCATTTCGTTCCATCAATGTTACAAGAGTTTATAGAAGAAGATATAGGGAATTGTACTAGTTTGAAAAGAGTTTTATGTAGTGGCGAAGCTTTACCTTTTGATTTGCAACAGCGTTTTTTTGCCAAATCAGAAAGCGATCTATTTAATTTATATGGTCCAACCGAGGCTGCTATTGATGTAAGCTGTTGGAAATGCATACGAGATGATAAAAATAAAATAGTCTCTATTGGAAAACCAATTTCTAATATTCAATTATATATTTTGAATAATGAGTTACAACCTGTACCAATTGGTGTAACAGGAGAATTATTTATAGGTGGTGTAGGTTTAGCAGAAGGATATCATCAACAACCAGCTATTACGGAGGAAAGATTCATTGCTTCTCCATTTAGTACGAATTCTAAAGAGAGGTTATATCGTACTGGAGATTTAGCCGCATATTCACTGAATGGGAATATCGAGTATAAAGGGAGAACAGATTACCAAATAAAAATTCGTGGATTTCGTGTTGAACTGGGTGAAATAGAATCTGTTATAAGTAGTCATCCTATTATTCGAGATTGTGTAGTTTTATATACAGAGATGGTAACGGGTATGGGACATTTAGCGGCGTATCTAGTGACAAATCAAAACGATAATATAGAAATAAAAGAATTGCAGGAGTATATTCGACAGATTTTACCGTATTATATGGTTCCGACCAGTTGGACGATATTAGATAACATGCCTCTAACATCAAGTGGAAAGGCTGATCGAAAACAATTACCGGCCCCTGATTTTATGTTAAACATACAAGGGGAATATGTTCCAGCACGAGACTTATTAGAATGGAAACTAGTTCGTATCTGGGAAGAAATACTTCATGTGAAACCAATTGGAGTGAGAAATACTTTTGTAGAATTAGGTGGACATTCCCTATTAGCTGTTAGATTAATGACTTTAATTAAGAAGAAGTTATTTAAACAAGTAACTCTCCCGCTACTTATGAAAAACGATACAGTGGAAAAAATGGCTTCAGTTTTAAGGAAAGAATATGAATGTGACACAGAATCTTCAATCGTTAAGATTCAATCAGGTAAATCTACATCTACACTTCCACTTTTTTTAATTCATCCAGTGGGAGGAAACATATTTTGCTATAAATCATTGATTGAATCTTTAGGTGATAACTTTACAATCTATGGAATTCAGTCACCGAGTATTAGCGGTGGATTAAATAATTTAAATACACTAGATAAAATAACAGATTTTTATATTAAGGAAATAAAAAAGGTACAACAGCAGGGGCCATATTGTATTGTTGGGTGGTCTTTTGGTGGAGTAGTTGGGTTTGAAATAGCACGAAAGTTGAAAAGTAATGGTGATAAAATAAAAACTTTAACATTATTGGATAGTTACCTCTTAAAAATCCCGAAAGAACAGTTTGAAGACGAAAAATTTTACCTTCTGTCATTTCTAGATGATTTATTAAATTCTTTAGGGGACGTTGAATCAAAAGAGATAGAGGAACAGATAAAACAATTTATTATAAGAGAAGATTATCTAGAACATTTATTCATTAAGCTGGAAGAAAAAGGCTTTTTGCAGGGGCTAGAATTTTCTCAATTTGTAACATACTTCAATGCGTATAAAATAAATTTACAGGCACTCTCTAGTTATCAACCGAAAGTTTATGATGGCAACATAATGTATTTTAGGGCAGAAGATTCCAAAAGTGATACAAGGCTAAATATTAATGAGTGGAAAAGATTGGTGAATGGTAATTTTGAAATTCAAGATATCCGGTCAAATCATTATCAATTATTACACTCTCCTCATTCAGAGGTTATAGCTCAAACAATAAAATTATTCATGTATTAATAAAATTTAAGGGGTATTCTTATGAAACGATTATATAAAGGATTATGGAAGCATAGGGATTACAGAAATTTATGGGTTGGGCAAACAATTTCAATGTTTGGAACACAGATCGCATTAATTGCGCTTCCATTAGTAGCAGCTATTACCCTTGGGGCATCTCCTTTGCAAATGGGGATTTTGCAAGCAATAGAATATTTACCGGTTTTATTAATAAGCTTGGTTGCTGGAGTCTGGATAGACCGTAGACCAATTAGACCAATACTTATTACAACTGATATAGTTAGAGCTATTTTATTGTTAGCTATACCTATTTCAATGTATTTTGGAGTATTAAATTTAGAGATCTTGTATGTGGTAGCTTTTCTTGTAGGAATTAACACTGTTTTTTCTGATATTGGACAGATGTCTTATTTGCCGGTTATTGTAAAAAAAGAAGACTTAATTGAAGGGAATAGTAAATTAGAATTTAGTTATTCAACTGCTTCCATTGTAGGTCAAGGTCTTGGTGGAGTATTAATACAAATATTTACTGCGCCATTTGCTATCTTAATACAGTCTTTGGCCTTACTATTTTCTTCTCTATTCTTATTTAGAATTAAGAAAAAAGAAGAAGTTCAAAAGGTTGAAAATGAAGAAAGCAACATGATGGAGATGATTAAAGAAGGAATCAGTTATGTTATTAAAAATAAAATTATTAGAAATCTTGTAATTACAACAATGATTTTTAATTTCTTTACGATATTGATAGAGCCAATATATCTCTTATTTGTATCAAGAGGATTAAAACTTGCTCCTGTATTTATAGGAATGATATTTGGAATGGCTGGAGCTGGAGCTTTATTAGGGGCACTTCTTGTAGGGCCAATGACTAGGAAATTAGGACTTGGACGCTGTATGGTAGTTGCATTATTTTTAGCAGGACTTTCTTCATTACTTATTCCTGTAGCAACATTTTTACCAACAATACCCGCAGTAATTTTACTTATGGTAATGCAGCTCATTGATGCCATTATGATAGTAGTCTATAACATTAATCAGAGAAGTTTAAGAACTTCCATTACGCCTGATAATCTATTAGGGCGTATGAATTCTTCAATTAGATTGTGTGTTATGGGAATTGTTCCAGTAGCAGCTTTAGCTGGTGGATTTATAGCGGGAATTATTGGGGTATTACCAACCTTAATTATAGGTAGTGTAGGTATTATTTTTTCTTCTGTTTTTGTTGCGTTTACTTCAATTCATGAACTGGAAGAAATACCTAAAAGTGATTTGGGTGAGGAAGTAAATGTTTAATAGAATTTAGTCGAAATGAGGTTATTTGGTGAAGCAGATATCTCAAGAAAAAATAGTTGGTAAAGGTTGTTCTTTTGGTACATTTGGAGAACTCTTACAAGGTGCTTATGGGGAAGAGGGATTAGATTTTTTAGTAACTTTCCCCATTACTAAATATTCTTATGCAACATACGTGCCAAATGTAAATGGGGGAGAAATAAAAGTTTTCCCCCATGAAAAAAAGAAAGCACAAGCTTTTGTAGTAAAGTTATTAAAATATCTAGGTATTTCTACTGGTGGATTTGTAAATATTTATAGTGAAATTCCTGTTGGAAAGGGATTAGCTAGTTCAACAGCTGATTTAGTTTCCTGCGCAAGAGCTGTTAGTGATTACTACGGTATTAAATTAGATATAAGAGAAATTGAAGAGATTTTGCGTCAAATAGAACCCTCTGATGGGGTTATGTATCCTGGGATAACCTCATATTTTCATAAAAAAGTAGAAAAGAAAGAATTTTTAGGTTGTGTACCAGGGATTACTGTTGTGGGTATAGATGAAGGAGGGATAGTTGACACTATTAAATTTAATAAAAGGGAGAAACATTTTAATCAAGCAGAGAAAATAGAGTATGGATTCTTGTTAGATGAGTTATCTCATGCTATTAAAAGTCTTGATTACATAACAATTGGAAGAATTGCTACAAAAAGTGCTGAGATGAATCAAAGATTACAGCCTAAAAAGACACTTGATAAGTTGATTTACATAAATAAACAAATTGATGGTATGGGGGTAATTATAGCTCACAGTGGAACTTGTCTAGGAATAATGTTGTCTCCTTTTCTACCAGATTATGAAGAGAAATTACACTTGGCTAAGAATTACTTGTATCAATTGAGGGGAGAGCTCTCTATTTATTATTCATGGGACTCAGAAAGTTATTCAGTAAACACTATACAAAATTATCCGCGAGATATAAATGTTTAAATAGGGGGGACAACAAATGATTGAATTACGTAGTGATACATTTACTTTACCGACACTTGAGATGCTACAAGGTGTCTCCATAAATGATCTTGGAGATGATGTATACGGAGAAGATCCAACTGTTAAAGAATTGGAATCAATTGCTGCAAAAATATTCGGAAAAGAATCAGCTATATTTGTTCCAAGTGGAACAATGGCTAATCTGACATCAATAATGGCACATTGTCCAAGAGGTTCAAAAGTTTTAGTTGGAGATGAATCAGACATATACATATATGAAGCAGCTGGTGCATCTGTTTGTGGTGGAATTATGTACGAAAAAATTAAAACTCAACCGGATGGTCGATTAGAAATAGCTGATTTAGAAAACGCGATTCCAATAGATAAGGAAGATCCTCAGTTTGCTTTACCATCGCTAATATGTGTCGAAAATCCTCATAATCGTATGGGGGGGCGTGTTTTGCCTTTAGAATATCTAAATGAACTAAAAGAATTTGCAAAGAGTAATAACTTACCGGTTCATATGGACGGAGCAAGAATATTTAATGCTGCAGTCGCATTAGATATTTCGCCGGCAGAAATTGCGCAATATACAGATTCATTACAATTTTGCTTATCAAAAGGTTTAGCAGCTCCTATAGGATCAATTGTGGTCGGTGATAATAATTTCATTAATAAAGTATATCGTCTTCGTAAGATGCTAGGTGGAGGAATGAGACAAGCTGGTATTATAGCTAAACCTGGTATTATCGCATTAACTAAAATGGTAGATAGATTGTCTGAGGATCACTTTAATGCACGTCAACTAGCCCAAGGTCTATCTCGAATTGACGGAATAGAATGTGAATTAGAAGCGGTGGAAACTAATATAGTTTTTTTTCGAGTTGTCGATCCGCGTTTTACTTGGCAAGAATTTGTTGAAAAAGCTCGCAGTTACAAACTAAATATAGCTGAACTCGGACATGGAAGAATTAGAGCGGTTACACATTTAGGCGTTACATCTAATGATATTGAAAAAACCCTAAAAATTATTAGAGAAATACTTAAATGATGAAATGTGTGGGAATTGTATTTTGTTTGGGGGGTGATTTTAAAGAGTAACTGTAGATAAGTTTAGGAAATGAAAATTGAAAAAATTTTTATATGAACTGAATAATTTTGAGGAGGTATTTAATACATGAAAACAGATTGGGATTGGAATGATTGGCGTTTACAATTTCGTAATAGAATACAAAAAATTGAGGAACTTAAACAATATATTAATGTGACACCTGAGGAAGAACAGGCAATCAAAAGATGTGAAGGAATTTATAGATGGGCAGTAACTCCCTATTATGCATCATTAATGGATAAAGATGATCCATCGTGTCCAATCCGAAAACAAGCAATTCCATCGAGCGGAGAATTTATGATAAATGAATATTCCGATGTGGATCCTGTTGGAGATACTAAGTACCGTGTAACAAACAGAATTGTTCACAAATATCCAGATAGGATTATTATGTTAATTACAGATCAATGTCCAGTATATTGCCGTCATTGTACAAGGAAATATCATACTACTGACTTAGATGGAACATATTTTGAAAGAAGTGAGGCCGAAGGATATGAAATTGATTTTGAATATATAGAAAACCATCCCGAAATTCGAGATGTATTGTTAACGGGAGGCGATCCTTTAACTTATTCAGATAGAAGGCTTGAAAGTATTTTAAAAAGATTACGCAGTATACCGCATGTAGAAATTATAAGATTTGGGTCTCGTTATCCAGTATTATTACCTCAAAGAATAACGAAAGAATTCTGTGAAATGTTAGAGAAATATCATCCGATTTGGCTAAATACACATTTTAATCACCCGAAAGAAGTAACAAAAGAGTCAGCACATGCTGTAAATTTACTTTTAAAACATGGTGTGCCTGTACAAAATCAAAGTGTTCTTCTAAAGGGGATTAATGATGATTTGGATACTATGAAGCAATTAGTACAGGCTTTACTAAAAATCCGAGTTAGACCTTATTATTTATACCATTGTGATAACGTAACAGGTGTTTCTCATTTTATGACGTCTCTTGAAAAAGGTGTAGAAATTATGCGTGGATTAGTAGGACATACTACTGGATTTGCGACACCAAACTACATTATTACAACAATAAATGGAAAGATTCCTATTCCTTTAGAAACCGTATTAGAACATTCAGACGAGGGATTAATTTTGAAGAGTTATGAAGATAAAGAAACTGTTATACCTTATTTAAAAGCAGAAACTAAAAAAGTTTGATAATTGTTAATTGAAAATTTCACCATTATTGTATTGTTTAATTAATATTGATTTTTTTAGAATCCAAGTTTAGTTGAAATATACTAAAATATAATTTTATTAGAGGAAGGAAACGTAATAGGTTTCCTTCCTCTTTTGCTTGGCGGAAAAACTAATCCAACAATTCCAATTTATCCCGCATCCCCAGCTCAGGGTTCAGAGCGAAGTGAGGAAGATGTATGAGGTATTACAATAACAAACGATTCCCCAAAAAATTAAACAACCTTAGTCCTACTGAATTTGGAACTAAGGCTGCTTAATGAAAAGACACCTAATCTTTTACTGTCTACTTGACAAGGATAAGATCACAATACAGAAATCATTTTCTTGATGTAGCATAGCCTTTTTTAAAAAATTCCCTTTACAAAGGATACATTTTATATAAGTGGTATCCTATTTTTAATAACACAGATTATAGTTGGGTATTATTTTACAGCTTCTTTTAATTCTTTTCCTGCCTTAAAGGCAGGAACTTTACCAGCTGCAATTTGAATTTCTTCACCTGTTTGTGGGTTTCGGCCAGTACGTGCAGCTCTTTCCCGTACTTCGAATGTGCCAAAACCAATAAGTTGCACTTTGTCACCAGTTTGTAAAGCATTCGCAATTGTATCAAATACAGATTGGACAGCTGCTGAAGCTTCCTTTTGGGAGATATCGGCAGTTTGGGCTACACTTTTAATTAATTCAGTTTTGTTCATTTTTTTCACCTCATATTAATTTTTTGTCTAAGTCTATTTTTGGAATGAGTGATATGATAGAGAAATTTTTGTTAATGTAAAATATTGATAGGATTGCATTGTTATCTTAATTTCGGTGAAAGAGGAGGAATCCCTGCAAAGTATGAAGGAATTTATTTGAATTGTTTCTTGAAAAAAGAGGATATATATAGATTATAGTACAATCGATATATAAAATAGAAGTAAGGAGGATTCTATAATGATTATTCGCACAAAGCTAGAAGAATTAATAGTAATTCGGCAGCATGATCATGGTTTTTTGGCAGGAGAATTTGCAAAAAAATTTAGAAAAGATGTATTTGAAGATAAAACATATTTAAAAGAGTGTATTGATGCGATTTATGAACATGATAGGGGATGGATTGGCTTAGATACAACGCCAATTTGGAATGATGCTAAAAATTCACCTTATACGTTTATGGATTGTCCAAGTTCATTGAGATTTGTTTTTTATACCTTAGGGTTGAATGAGATTGAACATACAAATCCTTATGGTGCTATACTTTGTAGTAAACATTTCATATCATTTCCTCTTAATCAAGAAGACGATGAAATGATAAAGTTTTATAAACAGGAATTGGATCGTCAAAAGAAATTTTTGAAAACGTTAACAACAGAGCAGTATGATATGTTCGATATACACTATAAACTTTTAAAGTTTTGTGATGAGCTATCGTTATATGCTTGTATGAATGAACCTGGTGTAAAAAAAGAAAAAGAAATTGATTTATTTAAAGAGGGATTTGAAGGAACTGAAACTTTTAATAAGAACACAAATGAACGATTAAAGGCAGAGTGGTTAGATAAAGAAACGATTCGTATTACACCGTTCCCTTTTGAAGGCGAGTTTAAAACGTATGTAAAATATAAATCTGTGCTAACGAATAGAATAGAGGAGATTGGTATTGTTAAGGCGGATAAGGAGGTAGAATCTCAGAAATTAGATTTATATTTTGTGAGGTAAGAATGTAGTTACGTGAAAATAAGGAAAGGAGAATAGAATATGAAACAATATATGATAAAACAATTTGATTATCATACATGGGCAAATAAAAGAATACTTGAGCATCTAAGGGAGCTCCCTAAAGAGGTGTATTATCAAGAAGTTCAAAGTGTATTTCCTTCTATAGAAAAGGTACTGATTCATATTTATGTAGTGGATTGTGTATGGTTACATATTTTAAATGGTAAAAGTATGGCTGAAGCGTTACAGGTAGGAAAGGAGTTACAAGAGCAAGCCGAAAACAAAACAATGGATGAATTGAAAAGTCTGTTCCACAAAGTAACGCAGCAGTATAAAGTGTTTTTGGATAAACAAAAGGATATGAATCAGGTAATTCTACTTGATAATCCATACGCTGGAAGATTAAAAACCTCTGTATCTGAATTAGTGCAGCATGTTGTAAATCATGGAACATATCATAGAGGAAATATAACAGCTATGTTGCGGCAGCTAGGTTATCCATCTACTATGACGGACTTTGTATTTTATTTACATGCAGAACAAAAATCTTAATGGAGAAAATAATAGCTTAGTATTCAAATACACTGAGAATAGAAGGAGAGGAAAGAAATGTATAAAGAATGTAGTAGCGAACATTTTACGATTGAGAAATTAAATGATGGTATTTACGCGGCAATTGCAAAAGAAGAAGGAGGCTCCTTAGCCAATGCCGGTTTTGTTGATATAGGAGATCAAACGATTATTTTTGATACGTTTAACACACAACAAGCAGCTGCAGATTTAAAAGAGCTAGCAGAAAAAATAACAGGTCAATCTATATCATGGGTTATTAACAGTCATTGGCATGGAGACCATATTCGTGGAAATCAAGTTTTTAAAAATTGTAATATCATATCTAGTCATAAAACATACGAGCAAATGGCAGAAATTCATCCTTCCAGAATTGATAAGCAGAAACAAGACATAGAAGGTTTACATACATATATACAATCCCTACAAGATCAATTCATTCAAACCAATGATGAAGGCTTACAAAAACAGATTTCACTCTTAAATCAGTTAGCGATTTCATTACCTACATTGCAACTTGTATTACCCCAATATTCTTTCCAAAATGAATTTACTATACATGGTTCTGAGAGAACTGCAAAATTAATTACGTTAGGCGGAGGGCATTCCGTTTGTGATACGATTCTTTACTTACCTAAAGAGAAGGTTTGTTTTATGGGTGATTTGTTATTTGTGAAATCACATCCTACTTTTTTTGAAGAATCTAATCTTCAAGAATGGAAGGGTATGTTAGAAATGATTGAGGAATTTGAAATTGAAAAGGTAGTACCAGGACATGGCCCTGTAGGTGTAAAAACAGACTTGAGAAAAGTGATAGAGTACATGGAGAAATTAACGTTATTAGTTAGAGAGAATACAAGTATTGATGAGATCGAATGTCCGAATGCTTATAAAAATTGGTATGCTCCTGAGGTTTTCACATCAAACTTAAAGTATTTAAAAAAAGTAATGGAATTATCAATTTTGCAAAGTAATGTTACGAAATAAAGAAATAATACAAATAAAGGGTATCCTATTTCTATATGGGATACCCTTCGCATTAAATGTTGATTAACTTGCTATTTTTTTATTTGATGTTTTGAGTTTTTCAGCTTGTAAGAAACGATTTGTTTCTGCTACCACAACACCACTTAATCCAATTAGACCGATTAAGTTTGGAATAGCCATAAGTCCGTTTGCGATATCAGCAAATGTCCAAACGATTCCGAGTTTTAAGTTGGCACCAATTGCAATCATTACAATGAAGATGGCTTTATAGTATTTCACAGCACCTTGTCCGAATAAATAAGCTACACATTTTTCACCATAATAAGACCATCCTAAAATAGTGGAGTAGGCAAATAATATGATTGCAATACCAAGTATCATACTACCAGTATCGCCAAATACAGATTGGAAAGCGAGCGTTGTTGCTTCAACACCAGTTTTTCCAGATTTCCAAGCACCTGTTGTAATTAATACTAAACCAGTAATTGTACAAACAATAAAGGTATCGAGGAAAGTTCCTGTCATTGACACAAGCGCTTGTTTGGCAGGTGAATCTGTTTTTGCAGCAGCAGCAGCAATTGGAGCGCTTCCTAAGCCTGCTTCATTGGCAAATACTCCGCGTGCCATCCCAATTTGAATAGCAGAAGCAACGGTTGCACCGATAAAACCACCAGCCGCTGCAGTACCTTGAAATGCACCAGAAAAAATAAGTGAAAATGCTTCGGGGACTTGATCAAAGTGATAAAAAATAATAATGAGACCAGAAATTACATAAAAGAAAGCTTTAAGTGGAACGAAAAATCCAGTGACTTTCCCGATTTTTTTTACGCCACCTAAAATAACAATCGCAATTAAGAAAGCCATTAATATACCAGTTAAAGCAGGGGGAAACGAAAAGTTTATTCTCATAGCTTCTGCAACGGAATTCGATTGCACCATATTTCCGATTCCAAAAGAAGCGGTTGTTCCGAAAATGGCAAATAAAATAGCAAGCCATTTTTTCCCTAAACCACGTTCTAAGTAATACATTGGACCACCGGAATATTCGCCGTTTTCATTACTTACACGATATTTTACCGCGAGGATTGCTTCTGCATATTTCGTGGCCATACCGAACAAGGCAGTGATCCACATCCAAAATATTGCCCCTGGCCCACCGATTGTAACAGCTGTTGCGACACCGGCTATATTTCCCATCCCAATAGTTGCGGCCATTGCTGTCATGAGTGCTTGGAAATGACTAATATCTCCCAAAGAAGATGTGTCTTCTGATTTTCGAAATGCTAGTTTGTGAGCGTATAATAGTCTACTAAACTGTAAACCTTTTAGGCGCACTGTGAGAATGATTCCAGTTCCGATTAGAAGGAATAAGGTCGGTAATCCCCATACGTAGTGATTGATTTGTTCTAATACTTTACTTACTGTCTCCATCTTTATTCTCCTTTTAGAAAAAATAAAAAACCACTTCACATAAATGAAATGGTCTCTGGAGAAACAAGGAATAGAAAAATAAACCGATACAAATCGGCGTTTTCTTTCGCTTGTCTCTGTCCTTTTACCTGAGAGATTATCCGCTAATATAAGCGGATTTGCTCCTTCGGTGCTCTGTTTCCTCTGCACTATATGATAGGCGAGAGGGAGTCTCTCCAGAGATTCGTCCCCATGCAGTTCTACTTGTAACCAAGACCTGAGAGTTTCAAAGTTGAGTCATCAACTTTTTGCCCCGTCGGTAGATCAATTGATCTTCTCCTGAATGGTTCATCCGAATTATGTGATTAAAAACTTAATTATATTGATATGAAATGGTTTATACATAATCAATAAACAACATTATAGGTTCCTTATAAATGAATTGCAATCATTTTTTATTGGAAAATAATTTTGAACAAAATTTTTATCTTTTAAAATGGAAGGGAATGATGTCGTCAATTTATTTTTTGGTTATCCCTAATATGCCTTCTAGTTCAGCTAACGTAGATAAAGCCATGACAATATTTTGATCAGCAAGACCTAAAGATTGCGTAGCATTTTCTAAACTATCTTTTAAGGGTTTCTCATTGTTTAAGCCTTGCGTAATAGATAATGCGGCATTTTCCATACAATTTGAAGCGGCTATAAACGCGGTTTTAAAATGATTTATTTTCTGCTTCAGTGCAGGGTCTTTCATTTTTTCTTCAGCCTTAAATGTTTCCGTTTTTTTAGAAATCTCGTTGAATTGGTTCGCTATATTATTCATTTTATCCAGTAATTCAGTTGTATTTATGTTACCTGATTTTGAATTTAGTTCAGTCCATGTTGGTAACCATTCCTGTTCCACGATAGTATCGTAGTTTGTAGTAAGTAAATCAATTTGGGATTTTAATTCTTGTTGATAGATTTTTTTATCGATAGGCTCTTTAGTAGTTTGAATTTTTTTCTCTTTCGTGTAGTTCAAAAAAACAATGACTCCAATGCTGGCAATTATCAGCGTGCTAAAAAGACAAAGCCACCATTTTTTATGAAACAATTTTTTCATTTAGTAATTCCTCCTAATATGCAAAACATGAGATGTTTCAATCTATAATAACAAGTTATACGTTTGAAAATTGTTATATTTTGTCGAAAAAAAGATTTGTGAAATAAATGTCCAATAATAAATGGCATTGTATGGTAAAAATCGATAAAACATTAAAGGATTTTACTTTTATTAACATATAAGGATGAGATTTTGATGGAGAAAAAGAGACGGAAAATATACTCCAATATTATTATGGTAGGAGTTTTAGGAGGGCTATTAGCGCTAATATTTATGACGAAAGAATCAAAGATTAAAGATTTTCCAGTTTCTATGTCAGCTATTCATATTGAAGATGAAAATCAAGCACATTATCAATATATAAGTCTAATGCCTATATCAAAAGCAAAAGGATGGGAAAACCTTGGAGAAGATGGGCATACTGTAGTATTTCAAAAAGGAGATAGGAAGGTAATTGTATTACATTATCCAGGGGAAAATATGTATTACTTGTTTGAAGAGTAGATTAAGATATCAGGGGAATAGGACATAAACAGGATGATTACTTTGTTTGTGTCCTATTATTATTTAAGATAACAATCCGAACTCTTTTGCATGTAATCGTAAGAGAAATGTAACCCTTTCACGCAATAAAGGTATGAAGCTTTGTAATTCGTTTAGTAGTTTCAAACCTTCTGCTTCAATCTTTTGAATATGAGTTGAATCAGTTACTGAGAATGCGAGTTTCATTGTCAACATACTCCTTTTATTGGGTTATTTAGTAAATGCATTATAATCATACTACGATAAGATGTATTTTTGTTTTTATTCTTAATTTTTTGATTTATAATTAATTTGTATATAACACTTTATATAGAAATGGGCTGATTGATTGTCAATTATTAAGAAAATAGGTCGGTTTTGTCCTGTAGATGACAAAGGATACATTATTAATGATTCACATATGAATAATATTCAACCAGTCTTTCTCAAAGTTATACAAGAAGTACAGGATATATGTTTTCATATGCTGCAGGATGACCTCCATAGCATTTACATTAGGGGGTCTGTTCCAAGAGGGATTGGAATAGAGGGGATTGCAGATATAGATACAATTATATTAGTTCGAAAAGATCCGAAGGCACTAGACTTGGAATGGATCGAAAGTATAGAACAACAAGTGCTCCAAAAATTTGATTGTATATCTGGGGTGGAATTAAGTTTTTATGATGTTGAAGAAGTGTTACATTCCAGTCGTTTGTCGTTTATAAGTTTTATGATTCAAACACATGGAGTATGTATACTCGGTGAAGATATAAGATCACAGCTACCTAAATGTAAAGTAAGTCGAGAATTAGCACGTGAACATCTTATACATTTACAGCCACAAATTGAACAAGCATGTAAAGAATTAATTCATAATAAAGGTAGGGAAGATATATTAGATTGTTGCCGCTGGATTATGAAAATCATAGTTAGAGCAGGATTAGCATTAACAATTGATAAAGAAGGACTTTATTCGAGAGACCTTCATCCAGCGTATGAGTTGTTTAGTAAGCATTTTCCAGAGCAAGAACAAAATATGAGGAAAGCGCTGCAATATGCAGTTAATCCTATAGACGACATAACAGAGATTTTGTCTTTTTTAGAGTTACTGGGAGATTGGATGATAAAAGAAGCGAATCAGTATTTTTAAAAAACAATTGAATAGATTGTAATTTTATTATGTAAATAAAAGTGTTTGATTTTTTAAATAGTAGGTGAAGAAATAGCAATCATTGCAAAAGGAATACGGAATATATAATTAGGGGGGATCTATATGTTATTAAAAACGATATTTTGTCAGGTAGAAAAAGAGAAAAAGGGTTTGTTTTCAGAGGCACAAGAGAAATGGAGAGGTTTACAAAATCTAGAGGGATTTTATGGACAATTCGGAGGCTGGGATGAAGATGAAGCTTGTGTATTTTCTGTTTGGGAAAGTATGAGTACGTATCAAGCATTCATGAATGGAGTACACGATACAATTTTTTTAAATAGTAATCAAGAGGATACATATGTTTCATGTGAAATAGAGAAATTTCAAACGTTATATGACATAACAAGTATTCCTTTTATGGATGCAATTGCTAAAGGTTCATTTGTAAGAATCGCAATTTGTGATGTGAAGAGTGGAAATGAGCAACATTTTTTACATGTACAAGAAACGATTTGGAATAAAGGGATGGAACATGTAGAAGGAATGTTAGGTGGCGTTGTAGGAAGATCGATTACAAACTCAAATCGTTATGTAGTTCTATCTTATTGGCAAGATGAAATGGCACATCAACGTTATGCGAAAGAAATTTTCCCAGAGCTATATAAGTTAGCTAATGTAAAAAAGTATGTTGAAAATATAAATGGAAAGCAAGTTGCGTGTATAAAAGAATGGTCTGTATATTAATTATAAAAAAAGTGAATAAATGGTGTATATCTAGGATGAATGATTTTAGTAGTTATAGTTGTATGAATTATTAGTTTAAAAGTAGAAGGCATGCAGCGAATGTATTATTGGTATGTAGTTCAATAAGACGAACTCTTTTCTTTTAAACATGAAAATTATAGAAGACGTCAGATACCCTTTCGTGTTAATATATTTAAGTTATATTAGGAGGCTTACCCTTTTGTTATTGTACGGTAGAAGCAGTGTGAGCTTGAAATTTTTAGAAAAAAGGATGTGCCTAACTTGCGTATAAATAAATTTATTAGTGAATCTGGAAAAGCATCTAGACGCGGAGCAGATAAGTTAATTAATGAAAGAAGAGTAATTATTAACGGAAAGGTTGCAAAAATAGGTGACCAAGTACAACCAGGTGATGACGTGCGAGTAAATGGAGAGCAGCTTCGAATTGCTCGAGACCATGTGTATATCGCTTTAAATAAACCAGTAGGTATTACATGTACAAGTGAAAAGGCAGTTAAAGGTAACATTATCGATTTAGTGAATCATCCTTTACGAATTAATCACGTTGGACGTCTTGATAAAGATTCAGACGGTTTAATTTTGTTAACGAATGATGGCGATATTATTAATGAAATTTTACGTGCTGAAAATAAACATGAAAAAGAATATATTGTTTCAGTAGATAAACCGATTACGCCTGAATTTTTAAAAGAAATGGCAGCGGGTGTTAAAATTTTAGGAACAAAAACACTTCCTTGTGAAATAACACAGTTATCAAAATATGAATTCCAAATTATTTTAACACAAGGATTAAATCGCCAAATTCGTCGTATGTGTGAAGCTTTAGGTTATCAAGTATACACATTAAAACGTACGCGAATTATGAATATCCAGTTGAATAATTTACCAGTTGGGCAGTGGAGAGATTTAACGAAGAAAGAGAAAAAAAGATTATTTGCAGACTTAAACTACGAACCACAAGATTGGTAAAAAAGATAGGGGAAATCAAAAAACATGAAAATTGTTTTTGGTTTCCCTTTTTTTATTGAACAAAAAATATTTTTTGACACTTGCAAAAATAAAATGAATAGGGTATAGTAAATAACAATTAATGGATGTGTTATTAAAAGCAAAGAAAAGGACACGAGTTATTTTTAACGGTTGTACAGAGAAGGAAGGAACGCTGAGAACTTCCTAACGCAGTGAAATAACTTACCACCTTAGAGCTGCACTGGGGAAATAAAAGTATCTAGTGCCGTGTAAGCGACGTTACCGCAAAAGAAGCCATTGTATGTTTAATATGATGGGAATCTGGGTGGAACCACGAATATAAGCATATTCGTCCCTATTATTAGGGATGAGTATGCTTTTTTATTTTTAAATTCATAATAAGCGAAGAAAAGGACACGAGTTATTTTTAACGGTTATACAGAGAGGGAAGGAGTGCTGAGAACTTCCTAACGCAGTGAAATAACTTACCACCTTAGAGCTGCACTGGGGAAAATAAAAGTATCTAGTGCCGTGTAAGCGACGTTACCGCAAAAGAAGCCATTGTATGTTTAGTATGATGGGAATCTGGGTGGAACCACGGGTAAAAGCACGCTCGTCCCTATTATTAGGGATGAGTGTGCTTTTTTATTTATGAAATGGAGCGATTAAAATGAGAGAACAGATGATTAACATTATTTTTCCAGATGGTAGTGCCAAAGACTATGTAAAAGGAATTACTCTAGAAGAGATTGCAGCCTCAATTAGTTCAAGTTTAAAAAAGAAAGCAGTAGCCGGAAAGGTGAATGATCAATTATTTGACTTACGTCGAAATATCGAACAGGATGCCAAAATTCAAATTATAACTATGGATTCAGAGGAAGGAATAGAAGTTGCAAGACATACTTCTGCACATATATTAGCGCAGGCTGTAAAGAGAATATACGGTGATGTAAAACTTGGCGTAGGACCTGTTATAGAAAATGGTTTTTATTATGATATGGATCTTCCAAGTAGTATAGGTGTTGAAGACTTACCTAAACTTGAAAAAGAAATGAAGAATATTGTGAATGAAAATTTGAAAATAGAGCGAGTTGAAATCACTCGAAAAGAAGCAGAAAAGCTTTTCAAAGATGTAAATGATCACCTAAAGTTGGAGCTTTTAGAAGCAATCCCTGAAAATGAGATTGTAACGATTTATAAACAAGGAGAATTTGTTGATTTATGTCGTGGTCCACATTTACCGTCAACTGGCTACCTGAAAGCATTTCAATTAACTCACGTTTCCGGTGCATATTGGCGCGGGGATAGTAATAATCAAGTGCTTCAGCGTATATATGGCGTTGCGTTTTCTTCTCAAAAAGAATTAGAAAGCTATTTGCATTTTGTAGAAGAAGCAGCAAAGAGAAACCATCGTAAGTTAGGAAATGAACTTGAATTATTTATGTTCTCGGAAGAAGCACCAGGAATGCCTTTTTATTTACCGAAAGGACAAATCGTTCGAAATGAATTAGAGTCTTTTTTAAGAGAAATACAACAAAACTATGATTACCAAGAAGTGCGTACTCCCATTATGATGAATCAGGGGCTATGGGAAGAATCAGGGCACTGGGATCATTATAAAGATAATATGTATTTTTCAGAGGTAGACAACAAAAGCTTTGCATTAAAACCGATGAATTGCCCTGGACACATGCTTATCTTTAAAAATAAGCTACATTCATATCGCGATTTACCAATTCGAATGTGTGAATTTGGTCAAGTACATCGCCACGAATTCAGCGGTGCATTAAATGGATTATTAAGAGTTCGTACATTTTGTCAGGATGATGCACATTTATTTGTGACACCTGAGCAAATAGAAAGTGAAATAAAGTCAGTGTTAAAACAAATTGACTATGTCTATAGAACATTCGGTTTTGAATATGAAGTGGAGCTTTCAACAAGACCTGAAGATTCAATGGGTGATGATGAGTTATGGAACCAAGCTGAATCGTCTCTCGAGAATGTGCTGAAATCATTAAATTATAACTATAGAGTGAACGAAGGAGATGGCGCATTTTACGGACCTAAAATTGATTTTCATATTAAAGATGCTTTACAAAGAAGCCATCAATGTGGAACAGTTCAGCTTGATTTCCAAATGCCAGAGAAATTTGACTTGAATTATATTGATGAAAGAAATGAGAAAAGAAGACCGGTTGTTATTCACCGTGCTGTATTAGGCTCTTTTGATCGTTTCCTAGGAATACTAATTGAACATTTCGGAGGGGCATTCCCAACATGGTTGGCTCCGGTTCAAATAAAGGTGATTCCTGTTTCCAATCAAGTACATGAACAATATACAAAGGAAATTGAAGAAAAGTTAAAGAGCGTTGGCCTTCGAGCCGAACGAGATGCTCGTAGTGAAAAGCTAGGGTATAAAATACGAGAGGCACAGCTCCAAAAGATACCATACATTCTTGTTATTGGGGATAAAGAAATGGAAAATGGATCTGTAAATGTGCGTAAATATGGTGAAGAAAAATCTGAAGTGGTTTCGCTATCTGCATTTATGGAAAGTATACGGAAGGAAGTTTATAATAAAGGATCTAAGTAATAAATCATAAATCAATCGGGTTGAAACACACTACTTTAAGTAAGTAGTGTGTTTTTTACTATCATAAAGAAATTATTTGAAGTTGTTCGTCGTTAAAAATCATTTTTAACCTGTTTATTTTCTACTTTCCATCCATCATTCTTCTTTTTAATCTCTAAAACTATATTCATTCCACTAGATTCCTTGTAAAGGATATAACCATGGTCTGATTTAATATATGTCGACGGCTCTCCTCTCCATTTTTACTTATTTTAAATTATGTTTGTCTTAATATATTTAGAAGCGCCCGCTTCTAAGCAAAGTGTAGGTGGGGGATTTCAGGTTGTTATTTTTGCCCCTTACAAAAATGTAAGGTGAATGTAAGATAAATCGCAGGAAGATTGTGAGTAAAAGTGAGAATATTAAAAAAGAAAGTAAAGGATATAAGATTTTTTATCAATTTTGTTATAAAAAAATGAAAAATTAAAAAAATCTTAAGAATTTATGTAGGAGAAATCTAAGAAATGTATGACAAAGTAATGATATACAAAAGGGATGGAGTGATAGGAATGGCAACAAATGTAGTGACAGTAGAAAGTGTGGAGAAAACATATGGCAAAAGAAATGAAAGCCAGTCAAAAGCATTAAGAGGGGTATCGCTTACGATACAAGAAGGGGAATTCGTTGGGATTATGGGACCTTCTGGATCTGGAAAAACGACACTACTAAATGTAATTAGTACACTTGATCATGCGACAGGAGGAAGTGTGACGATAGCAGGCACAGATATTACTTCAATGAAGGGGAACGCTTTATCAGATTTCCGTTCTCAAAAACTGGGGTTTATTTTTCAAGATTTTAATTTGCTTGAAAATCTCTCGATCTATGAGAATATTGCTTTGCCACTTTCACTACAAGGAGTGCCTTCAAGTGAGATAAGCGGGAAAGTAAATGAGGTTGCACAGAAATTAGATATTGTTGAAATTTTAACAAAATATCCATCAGCTGTCTCTGGTGGACAAAAACAAAGAACAGCTGCAGCACGAGCTTTAGTACATAATCCGGCCATTGTATTAGCGGATGAACCAACAGGAGCACTTGATAGCAAAAATGCGAAGAGTTTATTAGAAGCGATGCAAGACTTACATGAAAATCATGGAGTAAGTATATTAATGGTAACGCATGATGCATTTAGTGCAAGTTATTGTGAGCGGATTCTATTTATTCAAGATGGGCTACTCTATAAAGAATTGAAACGCCAAGGAACACGAGAGGATTTCTATCAAGATATTTTAGGTGTGCTTGCTCATATGGGCTCAGCGGCTGAATCCAAATAGGGGGCGAGATCATGTTATTGAAATTATCACGTCATAGTATGAAAAAAATGTTAAAGGACTATCTTGTTTTGCTTGTTGGTCTTGTCATTAGTATCAGTATTTTCTATATGTTTCAAACGATGGCGATTAACAGTCAATTTACAAAAGATAATAGTATGATTAATAGTATTCGCCTTGTATTTTGGGTTGGTGCTGTCTTACTTTCCTTCATTACGGTCTTTTATATCGTATATGCGAATTCCTTTTTACTTACATTGCGCAGGAAAGAGCTTGGTATGTATATGATGCTCGGTGCAAAGAAGAAAAAAGTTGCTCAGTTATTATTTATCGAAACATTCGGTATGGGAATTATCAGCATTATTATTGGGATTATTGTAGGAATATTACTAGCAAGTGCAGCGGGGAATTTTTTAATGAATGGTTTAGAAATTTCGGCGAAAGGCTATGCACCATTTTATATACCTGCAGTTCTTGTTACATGTGGATTCTTCTTGGTCTTATTTATTATTACTGGATTTATCAATAGTATACGGTTATTGCGTCAAACTGAACTTGAGCTACTTCGTGAAGATGAAACACAAGATACAATAGAAAAGAGTAAACGTCGTGTTATCATTTTTACTGTAATGGGAGTGTTACTGTTAGGAACAGGATACTATTCTATACTGCATATAGACAAGTTACGTGAAATAGGATTTATACTAGCAACGGGTGCTACAACGATAGGGACATATTTTATTTTTAGTTCATTGTTACCATTGTTTGTAACAAAGTTAAAAAGCAACAAAAAACGAAATGAAACAGGTTTAAATAGTTTTACATATGCTCAGCTTCGTTTTCGAATAAATAGTTTATCTCGGGTACTTGGGACTGTCGCGATGCTAATTGCACTTGGTGCAGGGGCGATGACAGCTGGAATGGCTTTTCAAAAAAATGTTGGTATTATGACGGATTTTTCTCGAGTCTATGATGCGACAATTCATGATCCGAATGAAAAAGATATAGCGGCATTAAAACAAATGAAAATTGAAGAGCAACGAACTTATAAATATAAAGTGGACGGGGAAGCAGTCTATTATTTACGAGAAAATTTAACTACAAAGCCACCACTCATTTCTGATCATCAAGATACAAAGAATGTCAAAGAGCCTGTACGTAAACGTGTAAAAGAACCATTAATGGAACCTCTTTATACATCTATGGAAGCACCTGAGGCAGCAAGTAAACTTCCACATATGCCAAGTGATTGGAATGATGCAATCATAAGAGAAGTTCAAGTTACACACAATCAATTCAACGGGAAACCTGTTCGAATTGCAGATAAGGACCATTATAAAAACATTCAAGGAACAGAACATAGTGTCACGCTAGTGCAAGTGGATGACTTACAAAAATATAAACCGTTGTTAATAGATATTGATCAACGACAAAAAGAGTTAGTAGAAAAAGCAAAAGGCGGAAAAGTAGAATTATATACAAAAATGACAACTTACCAATTTATGAATAGTTTCATGAGCGGTACGATGTTTATGGGGTTCTTCCTTGGAGTTGCATTCTTAGCTATGATGGCGAGCTCTCTTATGTTTAAAATTTTAACAGGAGCTTCTCGTGATGTACGTCGCTATGAAATGCTTCGAAAAATTGGAGTACGCCGTAGTATGTTGTCGCGTAGTATCTATAAAGAAATTTCATATCTCTTTATCTTCCCGGCTATCATTGGTATTTCACATATTTTAGTAGGACTTAACTTGTTCCGCCTCTTCTTAGTTGATCCGTTTGTAAAAGTGTGGATGCCAATTGGAATTTTTCTTATTATTTATGTTGTATATTACTGGATAACGGTGCAACTATATAAAGGAATGGTTTTGCCAAAAGAACAAGTTTCAAAGTAATAATGAATGAGATAATTTACTGGCAGAATGAAAAAACACGCTTACTTTCATTATCAAGACCTAAAAGTTAAAAATCCTCAAAAAATAAAGGTAAGTACATATTAGTTATGTTAAATATGTACTTACCTCTTATTTCTCCTTAAACTAAGGCTCCACATAGGCTTAGTTATTTCAATGTGCTTCTAATGGAATATTCCCAATATCCGAAACAGGTTCTGTTGCAAAGTTTTCTAAATGAGACCACACTCTAGAAAAAAAGAGTAAGGAGAAACACAAATGCGAAGTTTTCAAAGAGACTCCGTCTTTTCAACGTACAATGAACTTCAACAATTACTGGCTACTTCCTAAACATTGTTCCTCATTTACCAACCTGTTTATGCTTTTTTCAAACTTTGCAACAGAACCCTCAATTTTTATATTTATTGGACAGATGATTACTCCAAAATCGATGGATGCTCCTTCTACCCCATGGAGATGTGGTGATTACCCTTATAGAGCCTGCATCTAATCTCGTTTACTGATGAAATCTTTATAAGCGGCAATTTTATATTCAAGCATCTCATCTGCAGCTTTTAATGTTCTGATTTGTTTCTTAATAGCGTCTTTATGTTCTTTTAAAAGGCTTAATCGCTCTAGTGTAGTATGTTCTCCTTCTAAAACTAATGAAGCATACTTCTTTATTTTCGCGATAGGCATTTGTGTTTCTTTTAACTTGATAACAAATTGTAGCCATTTAATATGTGAATCGTTATATCGCCTGTCTCCGCTGGCATCACGAACCGGAGTTATAATTTTTTCCTTTTCGTAATACCGCAATGTATGTGTACTTATCCCTAAAATTTTAGCCACTTCACCAATGGTGTGCATAAGAAACCTCCAGATTAATTTTTTTCTTGACTTAGAGTTAACTCTAATCATTATAATCAACTCATAGTTCGTTCACAATAAAATCAATTGGATAAAATTCAGGAGGGATTTATATGAAATATACAGTTATTACGGGTGCCAGTTCAGGAATTGGGTATGAAACGGCTCTTGCTTTTGCGGCTCGCGGAAAAAACTTAATCATAGCAGCTCGCAGAACGGAGGAATTGGAAAAGCTAAAATCAAAAGTGGCTGACGTTAACGCAGACCTGGATGTTGTCATTCGAACTGTTGATTTATCTGTTACCACAAATGTTTATGCATTCTACGAAAGTCTTCAGGACTATCAGATCGAGACCTGGATCAACAATGCTGGATTTGGAAACTTTGCTTCCGTTGGGGAACAAAATTTAAATAAGATTGAGACGATGCTTCATTTGAATATTGAAGCCTTAACCTTGTTGTCCTCTCTTTATGTGCGTGACTATGCAGATGTTAAAGAAACGCAAATCATCAATATTTCTTCAGGAGGAGGATATCTGATTGTTGCCGATGCTGTGACCTACTGCGCGACAAAGTTCTATGTAAGTGCCTTTACAGAAGGGCTTGCACAAGAATTGAAAGGAAAAGGGGCAGCCATGCAAGCAAAAGTCTTGGCTCCTGCTGCAACAGAGACCGAATTTGCAAAACGCTCCTATGATGTTGATAATTTTGAATATGATGGTATTGTTCCAAAGTTCCATACAGCTGAACAAATGGCCGGTTTCTTACTGGATTTATATGACAGTGAGAAGGTGGTAGGAATTGTGAATGGAGAAACGTATGACTTCGAATTAAGAGATCCGATTTATCCGTATGTGACGCGGACAAGAAACTAGTCTTTTAAAATCCAAACATAACAAAAAGCCGATAGTTCCTTAGCGTATATTTTCGTTAAAATGTGGCGGTAATTCTAGTAAATCTTTTGCATTTACGATAGATATATTAAAAATAATCATTTAGTTTTAACACAATATTATCGTTGGTATCAAGTATATGAAGTTTCGCTTAACAAAGCTCGTCTAGAAAATCAGTTAGACATTTTAGAGGATGAAATTGAAATTTTATCAAGCTGGAACTTCGAAAGGTAAAATTGGTTTAGTAGACAGATTAAAAATGTTTGAAGGATGGAAAAATGCGCATCATGTTGAAAACACATCAATCAGTTGAACGATGAGGTACTTTCATTAGAAGCTAATATTCTTTATCAAAATATACGTCCAGATAATAGTAGATAAAGCTGATTCATTATTCGACAATTCCGAAACTTCTAGATAACGAATTACCTCTTTTTACAAAAGTGCATTTAGAACCAACAGGTACTGTAGAAAATCCACAATTTAAATCTGCCTATGCAGAAAATAGAGCAAAATCATTTATGCATTACTGGTTATATTTAATGAAAACAGCATCTGTGAACAGTGACAAATTCAAAGAACTATTAACAGATCAAATTGAGTTAAATTTAAGTACGACTTCTAAAGTTAATACATTAAAAGGGTTTAATGAATGGTTAGCAACCATTTCTAACCAAGTAAAACAAAGCGGACATTATCCGGAAAATTTCTAGTTACAGAAAATGTAAATAACACGATAAATGCTTCTGTAGATTTTGAATGGGAAGGTATGTCTGCTGTGAATAAGCCAATGATTGCGGAAACACATCATGAATGGGATACTTGAAAATAATTTAGATGAGCGATTTACTCGTATGAAAATGATGAAAGCAATTCAGACAAAGCCATTTCAAACAGTAGAATAATTTAAAATATAGCTTTTTTCTTTTATGATAGATAAAAGAAAAAGGCTACAGGCTTGATACGAACAAAAAAAGAAAATTGTACGTTAAGGTACTATTTAAATAAAAATCACCGATTTCCTGTACGTTAAGAAGTCAGTGATTCTTGTTATTTTTTTCTTATTTTGTTTTCTCTTAATGGTCGTAAATCTTCTATAATATATTTAGTGCATATAAAAGAGACGGAACCATAAAATCAGCAAATTAGAAAATAAAACAGGATGGGAGTCGGTTATTATGGAGCAATCAAATAAAGCGTTTAGCGAGGCATTAGTAAAATCGTTAAGAGGAGAACGAGGACATCTTCCTATCAAGAATGCTTTGTCGGATATAGACTTGGCGCTTGCGGGAAAACGCAGAGAGGAACTGCCTTATTCTATTTATCAATTAGTGAAACATATGACATACTGGCAAGATTTTCTCTTATTATCCGCTCAGGGGGAGAAGCCTGCATTGCCTGCCCATGTGAAAGAGAGCTGGCCTGAAGAAGAATGTCCTGGCAGTGAGGAAGAGTGGAAACAAATTATTCATTATTTTCTTCAAGGGATTGAACAGGCATGCACGATTGCCCAAACTGTTCAATTGGACAAACTATTGGAGAAATGGCCTGGTGAAACCCCGGGCGGTGTGCTACGCAATATTGCATCTCACAATTCCTACCATTTAGGAGAAATTGTGCTGATTCGCAGATTATTTAGTGCTTGGCCACCGCCAACAGGCGGATATCCGGTCTAAACAAGGTTATGAGTGGAACCCTTTCCTTTGAATTGATTCAATATAGTTATATTGCGGATATTAAGTGGATTTTGAGGGGGATGGAAAGTTGTAAGAAGAGTTGAACACTATTATGTGAAGAGACACCGCCTGTTAAAACAGGTGGTTTTTTGCTCTCGATCTATATTCTTTTAGGGGTTCTGTTGCAAAGTTTTCTAAATGAGACTACACTCTAGAAAAAAAGAGTAAGGAGAAACACAAATGCGATATTTTAAGTAAGCGTCAAATCGTCCCACATTTTAATATTCAATTAATGAGGAGATTGAACATCTTTTGTAATTTTATTTAAAATCTATTTACGATTAGTCTTAATTCCTATTTCTAGTATAATGAGTTCCTCTTATTACAATAGTATTTGTGTTTTCGTCCTTTCCACGCTTAAGGTTTCTGGTAAGCTTAGCCATAATGAGCTGGGATTCTGCATCATCTGCACCTTCGATTTTATATAAAAATTTCTTTGCATTTTCACCTGAAAGTACTTTTATAAGCTTATCATACCAATAAATAAGCACCTTATCGTCTTTCTTAACATCATATGAAAAAATTATATCGTTAGTTTGATTCTTACCTTTATCGAACATAGCTATTCCATTCCTTTCGACCATAATGACTATTCATACTTTAGTGGGTGGTAAATAACTTTCTATTGTTAGTTTTCATAGTCGTATTCATGATTATATATATTCGTAATATCTAACCAAAAACCTTCACTATTAGACAAAAATTTCACTGTTATATGATTGTTTGGGCAAGAACTTCTTGATATCCTTGTTTTTGGTTAAAAGGTACCCATATCAAGTATCCAACATAATTGTCTTCTAGTTACAGCAAGTGGGGACAGTTTGATGCTTACGTATATACTTATCTAATGTTCCAAATTTGTTATGTTTCTTATTTAAAATAGAAAGATAACTTTTCTGGAACCAATCCTAGGAAAAATGAATTTTAAAAATTTCTTCGTTTGATTTACGTTTTTCATTTTGCATATATAAACATAAAGTAAGAGAAATAAATGATTCGGAGGAACTAGATATGGAAAATGAAATTTATGTAAGTGACGTAATTACTACAGATGTGTATGTGTCAAAGTTCTATAATGAAAATAAAAATGAAATCGAACGTTCAAGAGAATCTGTATTAAAATTTACAAAAAGAAATGTAGATTAAGTAAATTTACGGGAGTTTATTAGGCTGACAGGATGCGGATGTCATACAGGTTATCAGTAAATAACAATTTTTAATTTTGATGAGTATGTTGGCTCCACACCTTTTTCTTCTTCGTATGAAGTAATTTTAAATAAACTATTCAATATGATTCCTCAGGAAACTTCCGATGTAATTGAGAATACTAGAGACAAAGTCTTGATGTGGCAACCAAATATTAATGTAGATGAAAGGACGCTAAGAAACCTTTATGATGCATCTGTAGAAGAGAAAACTGTAAGTATCTTATATGAAACAGAAGATGAAATATACAGGGAAATAGAACCTATGGGCCTATACGTATATAACGGATACTGGTACTGTCCCTCTTACTGTAGAATGAGAAGAGACATAAGGCTTTTCAGAGTAGATCGAATAAAAAAAACGATTATCAATTCTAACTATCATTCCAGAAATATCCATTTGAACGTTAAAGAATGGTTGTATTCTGAGTATGAATCTAATCCCATAAAGCTCGAAGTGAATTTAAACAAAGAGGGAAAAAGAAAAGCTGAGAGCATGTCATGGTTAAGAGATAATATGGAATACAATTCAGATGGAACCGCAAAAATAACAAAAATATTACCCCTTCAGAAGAGTGGTTTTATGTTGACCTACTTTGGAGTATTGGACATGAGGCGGAAATAATAGAACCTTATTCTATAAAAAATAAGCTTATTGAAAGGGCTAAATCAGTCATAACGAAATATAATAACTTGTAGCTTAATTTGCATTTAATTTTATACTAATAGAAATGATTGCTACATTAGGTGATTGTTCATTTATTCAACTAAAGGGTAAGATTGTGGCATAATATAGATTAAAAATAATCAAACTGTATTTCAAGTCTACAATGGATGATGTTCTTGTTAGCAATGAATTGTAGTTATCTTCTAAAGTCTATTAAAACGCCATAACCCCCTACTCTTGGCCTAGAAAGTAGGGGGGAAAGGATTTGTCGTTTTTTCTTAAAGCACTACACTACATTAAAAAATAGTTGTAGACTGAAATAGAGTTCAATATACACCACCTTCATTTTGAAGTTGAAGGTGGTGTATATACGATTAAATATCTATTTCAAAGGGGGTAATTTTTCTTCTTGGTTTGTTACTTCAATAGAAATAGGAGGAAGTTTCTTATCCCCAATTACAACATACAAATTCCATTTACCGCTCTCAGGAAATTTCATACTTATTGCTTGATGTGAAATAAGCTTTATATTGTTTTTTTTAACAGAATGACTTAGTGGTAGTATGGATAAGTTAGTTTTTTCATAGAAAGAGTGGATAGATTGATCATAGTGGCCCATATGCTTTATGTCTGCAATTTGAATTTCTTGTTTTGTATTTGGATGAATAGCGGTAATTTTAAGTGGTTCATTAGCTATTTGTTTCTCAGTTCCCCATAGAAATCAATCATATGTTTCACCTTTATTTACAACTATAGGTTTCTTAATAAAACCTATCTGGTTTTCGATACCATACAAATCATAAATCCAATGTATACCTTGTTCATGTTCTCTAACTTCAAAAGATGATACATTTTTATTCTCTTGTACAGCCTCAGTTGTTCCATTCCATCCAATGATACCTGTAACAAAGATCCCTATGCTAACACAACCTATAACAATATATGATTTGTATTTAGCCAGTAAGACCCCCTTTTCTAATTATGGTTATATTTCACAAAATAGGTGTGTATTTATTGTGAATTTAAAATCAATTATTCATATAATTTCTGTTCTTAGAACGGTCTTATTTCTCGTTTGAAAATCACATATTAGCTATTTAGTCTAATACTTTATTTTATTTTTTATAGGTGGAAGCCAGTGTAACAATTTATAGTCTACAACTATTTTTGTGTAGAGTAACAATCTTTAGGAGATGAAAAGTTGTTATAGCATATAGTTGGAGTCTAATACATTTTTTAAAACTAAAATGTGCTCCTCTACTATGTTTAAAATGCGCCAACTTCTTTTGCAAAAGAAGAAAAGAGAATTAAGCGAATATAAAGCGATAGGAATGAACCAAGATTATCTATATCTCTTGTATCAAGCTATACAGAAAGACACCCAAGAAATAACAAAGATTCTAATCCGTCTATTCCACCTACTACAGAAAAATGGGCGGAAATCTCATCGATATGAGAAGAAAACAGTCTTTAATATTATGGGTGTTGTCTATGAGTATAGTGAACTTAGAAAACAAAAGAAAGCTGCATAATCTTTAAAAATGATACCTATCTAGGTTTATTTAGCATGCTCATTTTTAATGAATAAAAAGTGTTTTAAGAGTGTTGTAGTTTATTTGAACGAAAGTTCATTTTGTTTCCGTTCTTAAGTTGATGGGCATGGGATGCCCCCTTACGAAGCGGCAACGAAACCAGCACGTAAATATAAGAAGAAACAGATCAGCTAAGGGGGAACAGCCATGACAGTTAAAGAGAAAGCCAGATTAAGAGGTTTCTGGACACATAAACAAACTGGGCAGCATATCGCTGTAACGCGTGTGACGATGTATAGCGAGGTTCATGCGAGGAAAGTGGATTCGCTAGGTCATGAAGTGGGACCAAAGGAAATTATGTTGCTAAGAGATTCGAAGGAAGACTATGTGAAGGGCATGAGGTTATTTCACTTGCAAAAAAAATGTAAAAATATAACAAAATGATACAAAAAAGCGAGAGATTAGGATGGGGGAATTAAACCAAAGCGTTATTTTACAGAAAAAGAACAGCTAGCAAAAGCTAACTGCTGTACTTAATTTATGGCTGATTCCCAAAAAGTGACATACCAACAAAATATAAAATTATTAAAAGGAAAATTGCTATGAAAATAATTAAAGGAATCTTTATCCATAAATTTTTCATCAGTAGACCCCCTTTATTAAGAATATTAACATCTATCTAAAATTTGAACAAAATAGTTATTTAAATGCCAAAACCCTAACGGGGGAGTTAGGGTTTTGGATAAATATTATACATCATGATTAATTAATCAGATGAATCGACATTAGAAATAACATCATATATTTTATAATATATTAATATACAAATGTTACGGAAATGTGAAAAAGGGGAGTTGAAAAGTGAACCGAAAGGAATATGCCGTTTATAAAGGTGAATCGCTCATATGTATCGGTACCATAAAGGAATGCGCTCAACATATGGGCGTGCTTCCTAAGACGATTCACTTCTATAAGACACCAGCATATCAAAGAAGATTGTCAGAAAGAAAGAATCCTAGGAATTACTTAACTGTTACGGAACTTGAGGAAGATTAGTATAAAAATTTCATTTTGTTTTAAAACAAAAACCCTAGCTCTGTACATACAGTGCTAGGGAGAAGGTATAACAGCTCACTTTATTTGTTCTTTTTTATTCTAACGTAATATTACGTTAGAAGCATCAGGTAAATGTAACCAATTGTATAACAAAGCAGCTAGCAAAAGCTAACTGCTCAGCCCTTAGGGGAAAGGGAGAAAGAGATTAGGGAACTACAGATTTGGATTATAGCTGTTTATCAGCCTACTTACAGTATGGACGGGATTTTGAGATTTATTCAGGGGGAGATACTTAAGGAATGCTTTTTAACTTAATGCATATCCAACAACCAAAGTAAGCGTTAAAAACACAGATAATAAAAATGTTAGTAGAACTGTTACTATGCTTCTAAGCATTGTTATCCAATTATTCATCTTAGAGAATCCTATAATGCCAGCAAAAAAGGTTCCTATTGTAAAAACTAGTAAAAAAAATAAAGGGTGGACATGTATTAAATTCATAAAAGATTTAAACATTTCAGGCGAAACTTCAAAATACAAGCGGAATAAACCGATGCAAATTAATGAACAAATAAAGGACCATAGATTGATGTTATGTTTCATGTTTTCTCCTTCGTTGGCAAAGTAATTTTCATTTAATTTTAATGGAAAATATAAGAAAAAGATACTAGATATGAATTTGAATAAAGTTTTTAACAAAATAATCCTTTTAGAAGAAAGTGAGGAATAACAATGGGCTTAGGAAACCGAGGAATGGCATTTGAGATGCTTATCAATCTATTGAATGAAATGTACCAACGTGAGGGAGTAGCGCTTATAAACAAGCGTCCGACTCCTGTGAAGGTGTTAAAAAGTAAAGGTGGACGGGTGTTAAACGGATTCTATGAATCTAAAAGTACAGTGGATTATGACGGTGTTTATAAAGGACAAGCTGTTGCATTTGAAGCGAAATCAACACAAAGTCTTACAAGATTTGATTTAAGTAACATCGCACAGCACCAATTAGATTATTTGGAGAAAGCGGAGAAGATGGGAGCGGTGTGTTTCTTCCTTATAGAATTCAGTAAGGATCAGACAGTATTCCTTGTATCATCTTCAGTAATTCAATCTTATGTAAAGATGTCGCATCAGCCAAATGGGAAGAAGTCTATACCAAGAGCAGATTTCGATATTTATGGATACTTAGTGGATCAGACGGAAAGAGCGCCAGTTGATTACTTACGATATGTTGATGAATTAGCGGTTTAAATGGATAACGGAACCATGACTAACAGTGTGGTGGGGGCTGTATTGTAGTTATCGTTCCCTTATTCAGAAGATAAGTATTAAAATTTCACATACCTTATGTGATTGTAAAAACTAAAATTGAAATAGGGGGATTTAACATGAC
Organism: Bacillus pseudomycoides DSM 12442; assembly: GCF_000161455.1. GTDB lineage: Bacteria > Bacillota > Bacilli > Bacillales > Bacillaceae_G > Bacillus_A > Bacillus_A pseudomycoides. The sequence goes on along the minus strand of NZ_CM000745.1, from coordinate 4,788,050 downwards.
AGGCATTTACCAAGACTTAGGCGAAGAAATCGAAATGATGAAGATTCAATTGAAAGATTTGAAGATTGAGCATAAATATCTGTTGAAAAACATGGAAATGAATGCTCCTAAGTTTAATGGAGTGACGGATTATAGTGCGGAACGTGTTACTGGGGGACAAGTGCCTTTAGCATTAGATGAGATTGAAGGTCGTCATGATCGCATTATGGAGAAGTCACAGTACTTACAACAGCGTATTGCGGATAAACAGTCGGTGATGGGAGAATTGCGTTTTGTTATGAATAAGAAGAAGGGGTTAGAGCAACAAATTGTATATATGCGTGATGTATTAGGGTTAACATTGAAAGAGATTGCTAGTGAGACAGGATATAGCTACCAACACATTAGACGAGTAAGTAGTAACATGAAGAAGTGCTACAATCATGCTACAAACGTGCAACACTGCTCTTGATTAATCACTGATATACTATTAGTAGTGAGAGGTACACACGACCACCGTCTTGCGTCATGCCGTTTCATGTTTTCTACATTTGAAAATGGAATGGGGTGGTTCGCATGATTGAATGAATCGCACATTTCAAAAACTGTAGTACAAGAACAAAATCTTCGTCGATTTGAACGG
>NZ_CM000745.1:4786997-4787328 GCF_000161455.1 Bacillus pseudomycoides DSM 12442 | reverse complement strand
CTTGAGAAAGAAAAAGGTCAATTACAATCACAACAATTAAAGAAAAAACAAGATGAACTCACAATTTATAGTAATTTCGCTGGTGTTGTGCAAAAGTTAGATAAAGATGCAGCACAAAGTTCAGCGCAAGCAATGGGTGGACAAGGAAAATCATTTTTACAAATCGCTTCTAAAGATTCATTCCAAATTCAAGGGACATTAACAGAACTTCAAAAATCACAAATTCAAAAGGATCAACCATTTACTGCAACTGCAAAAGCAAATAGTAAGAAGAAATGGACAGGTAAAATTACAGAGGTAAGCGAGTTCCCGACAAGTGCAGAAATGGCGC
>NZ_CM000745.1:4783055-4786897 GCF_000161455.1 Bacillus pseudomycoides DSM 12442 | reverse complement strand
AAACAAAGTGTTTTCAGTAACTAACTAATGGATGATTAGGGTTAACCCATAATAGACAATGACAAGCTCTTTATTATAAACAGACGTAACGAAACCTAGTTATAAGTTCAATAGGTTGCGTTTGGAAATAGAAGTCAGCCTATAACTCAAAATTACACGTATCTCGGCTGTACCCCTAATTAAATCCCAGAGTGGCCCCTCATACCCCGAATCGTTTCCGTACCCCATATATCTCCACTTGGATGGGAACATATTACGTTGACAGGTGATTATGTGTGGGACTTAAACCAAAAAACAAATTTCAATAATTTAAGACCATTACGAGACAAAAATCCAGTTGTATAGAGATAATAAAGCTCTTTAATTTTATCTTCAGAAAGGCAATAACCTCACATCAACAATATGATGGGAGGTTATTAAAGTTATTTAAAATTTGTTTTTTGTTTTAATGGTTTCGATTTTTGCAAATAATAATGTTGTTTAATTTGAGAAGCGAATATTAAAAACATAACCCTTCTTGATTGCTACTTTACGATTAGTTCCTCATATTGATATCGAGGGTCTAATGTGATTGTACCGTCTTTACTCTTGACAACACGAACTTTATTACCAAAATCCGCACTATCATACGTTTCACTCTTTACCCATACCTTATCGTATTTACCATCTACAAATAATTCTAATGTTGGATGTGTGAAGATGATTTTCTCTTTTTCAACATGTTTACCTATGATTTCTGCTTCCATCGGTTTACCATCATCTATCAGTTTACTATTCTGATACCCCTCGATAATAGGAAATACAACGAACAAGATAAAAAGTACACCAAAGACGGTTACTTTCTTTTTCTTACTCCATTTCTTGTTTTCCTTCTTCTTCACTTCGTCTTCTTTTAACTCTTGTAAGATTTCTTTTATTTCTTCTATTTCTTCTTTTAGTTCTTCTAGTCCTTCTTCGTCTTCCTCTATCTCATATACATTATCCTTAACCAAACGAATGTTAGGATTGTTTTCTTTTATTTCTTCTAAGTCTTCTTCTGTTACATCAAACTTATAATGTACGTTTCCGTCTTTATCAACTACTCGAATGTGAACGACTTCTTTCTCCGACATCTGACCTACCCCTTTTAGAATAACTTTCTTCTTAACTATAAAAATACCGGAATATCCCCATTCTCATCATACAGGATAAAAAGTATAAGTTCTAATTAATACCATTTTTCAAATCATCTATTTTATTTTTGAAATGACTTTATTATTTTTTAACAACTTTATTATTCGTGAACATGAGTTCGATATTCGTATGGACTTAGGTTTTTTAATTTCTTCTGAAAACGATGATAGTTATAAAAATGAATATATTTATGTACGGCAAATTTAATTTCTTCTACTGAACGAAATGAACTCAGATTAAAACACTCCGCTTTGAAATGACTGAAGAAATTCTCCATACAAGCATTGTCCCAACAATTCGCCTTTCTGGACATACTAGCTTTCATCATATGTTTTTTTAGGAAATCATTATATTGGCGTGAAGTATACTGGGAACCCTGATCACTATGCAAAAGAATCCCTTGCACGTTTCGTTGTTTTTTTCCTTGTTTAACGTATCAATAACTAACTGTATATCATGACGATGGCTAATATGATAAGCCACAATTTCATTATTATAAAGGTCCTTTATGGCAGACAGATGTAGCTTTTTCCCATTGAAAATAAGCAAGTTCTTCTAAAAATACAGGTGTAACATATCGTTGTAATTCTTCTGCAAATGGTAGTAGTTCATCTTGAATCGAGAGATTCATAAGAAAACGTCATCCTTTCTAATTTAGCTTGTTTAGAAAGGATAACGTTTTTTTGTATTTGAGAGTATTAAAATCTCTTGAATTGATGGGCATGTATGGTGATCCTATATGGATGAGATAATAAAAAAGCTAGCAAAATGCTAGCTTTTTTTATTATTTTGAAGTAAGTGCAACTAAAACATCTACTGGATAGTCAACGGAGTTTTTCACTTTATATTCTGTCGGACTTGTAAGACCCTTAAATTGATCACCAAGTTGACCGAAAACATTATCCCAAATACCATTTTGGTCAGACGTCCATTTTTTTAATTTTTCCCCTGGAATAACTGAATATGTAGCTACCTGTTGATATAATGCAGTTCTATATTGATCATATGCATAATCAGTCTTTGGATTAAAGTCAAATGTTTTTGTAACTGTATTTTCTGAATTTAAAGTAATACCATAACCAAAACTTGCAGTTAATGATTGATTTACTGTTGCAATCCCCTCAAGACCTACTTCCATCCCAATTGTATAAGATAACCCTACAGTTACATTATGCGAAATACCACTTGTAACCGCTTTGCTCCAATGATAACCTGAATTTTTATCTACTATATTTGAATCAATTAATTTCCAATTTACTTCTTTTTTCAATTTAGTATCTTCTAAAATTGGATCAGTTTTAGGAATTGCTATTGTATATAATACGTCTCCTTTGTTACCTGTTTTTTCATATTCTTCTCCAACGTTAAGCCAAGTACCATCAGCTTTTAAAATCTTATGTTTAGAATTAGCATCTATTTTTAATCCATAAACTCTTGCTCCATTACTCTTAGCAACAACATCTACATATACATAATCAATTAATTTTCCATCTTCTGTAGACACATGCCATTCACTAGGAAATTCTTCATAAGGACCTGTAGGAATGTAAGGAAGTTGCGTACCATTTTTAACAACCTGAGCTGCTGTCATAGGTGCTTTTGATCCTTGTGAATCTACTACAATTGGAAGATTTCCTACATTCGTAGTAGTATCCGCTGAAGAAAATCCTGGTGCTACAAATAAAGCTGTACTTAATACAAATGCTGCGGGAATTATTTTTTTCATACGATTCATGATATATCTCCTATTCTTTCAGTGTTTCTATAAAATTATAAAAATGAAATTATACTGTACATTGCTTATAATTTTACTGTGAAATAAAATTAAATTACCTTTGATATGTTCATCTTATTATAAAAATCTTTCAAACTACTTTCATAAATGTTACAAAAGTCTTTCATTGATTTTAAAGGCTTTGAAATTTCTAAAATACATTTATCAAACTCAAATTATAGTATTTAATTTCAGGATGATCCTTGAACCCAATAGTCGTTTTCGTTTTACTTTATGACATAAATAACTTTTGCCATGTGTAAATGTATTTGTTGTTGGTGATTCACATATGCATCAAACCATAAAATATAGCCAGCTGTAATACATTGTTCTAACAAGCTTTTCTAAAAATGAAGAAGTAAGATGTTTATGTAATTCTTCAGCAAATAATAGCTAGGATCTATGCCCATCAAGCTAAGATTTTGAAGTACCCCCAAAACGAAAATTTTGTGCCTTTTATAGCAACAAAGTTCATTTTTTTCGTTTTGGGTTTAACCTGCTCTGTTAGGTTGTTTTACATGTGGTGCTTACCCCATGTAAAACAAACCCCGCCCTTTAGAAACGGGCTTACATCACTGCTTATGTACAACACAGTGTAGCATCGCTAAAGGCATCTTCGGGAATATATACCTTACCATCTTTTATTTCATACGGAATGTTATTTCTTTTTAGTTTAGCTGTATCGACAGTGTCAACAGTGCTACCCCATTGTTCTAACTTACCGTTGTACTTTTGACAAGCAGATAACACTAAAAGAGCTGTAAAGCAGAAAAATAGATTTCTAAAACGATGTTTCTTCATAATACCCCTCCTCTTCCTTGATTGTGCCATTCGGAAGAAACGATTTGTCATAAAAATTGGATGTATATTCCATACATGCAAGGTTCACATAAAA
>NZ_CM000745.1:4773366-4782955 GCF_000161455.1 Bacillus pseudomycoides DSM 12442 | reverse complement strand
CTTATATTCAGTATAACAGAGTACTAAGGTGAATTTTCACTAAATAGCTTTTGGAAAATCACTCTATTCAGTATTACTTATTAGAAAGTGTCAACTATTTTTCTTAAATTTTTTTGCAACCTAACTATTCAGTGGTGTCAGTATCGAGTGTGACTTACTACATGTATATCGTAACACGTAGTAGATATGCCGTCAACTGGATTTTCTAAATATTTTTAAAACCAGCTATTCTCATTGTCATGTTAGGTTAGGTTAACATAACGTCTCATTATAGGCATATTAAAAGGATCTTCTGATTGAAGATCCTTTTAGCTTTAGCAGTTTTTTCAATTAAAGCGCCCGTTAGCTGAATAAGTTCCTTATTCAGAGGAAAATCATACGACCATTATGTAATAAACAGCGGCACCCTTTAAATGCTGCTTATCAAGGAGACCAGCTTATTCATAAAAAAACTTTTGAAAGTAAATGGATGAGAGATTTACATAAACAAATCGAAAGGAAAGATCAAGAAAACAAGGAGGAGCTTTCATTTAATATTGATAATAATGCACTAATTTTTGAATCTGTAATTAATAACATACTTTCTTTAGTAACTTCCATGAGAAATGACAGGAGCAATTCTAACTATTTATTAGTTTGTTTAGGAGTATTTTAGCTACCCTTAATGAAGAAGGCAAAAATGTGATATTAAACATAGTGAAAGAAGAACTAGCTAACTTCAATACAACTAACACGCAGGTATAAAAAATTCATAAATTGTAGGAACCGTTCCACAACTATTCATATTATGTAATTACTGTATGCCAAAATCCCCTTTATTGGTATGACCGAATAAGATATCTAAACTAAATTATATCAATCACTAATAATTGTCTTCTTTTTATCATACTCAATTTCAAACTTAATAATCTTCTCTATTATTAAGTTTAAAATACTCATTATCTTCCCTTTCCTCAATGTACCATCGTAATTCTCTTTTCAATGCTGGAGTCAATTGAATACGCTTCTGCTTTCCTGTTTTCTTTTCTCTCATTGAAATATGACTACCTTTTAAGTCTCCTACCTTCAATTTGAAAATATCGCTAATACGTAATCCTGTATTAATTCCCATTACCAAAAGAATATAATTACGCTCATTCTTTTCCTTGAGGTGCTCTTTAATTTGTTGTATTTGATCTGGATCACGAATAGGTTGAACAAAATTCATAGATCATCCCCTCCATACTGACTTTCTACCTCATACACTTCTAACCTAAGAGCAAAAGCTAGCTAGACTTATTACGTCTATCTGTATACTCACTCATGCCACTCTCGTTATAAACCATGTAGTCAAATACTTCTTCATCTTCTACATAACGCTTTATAATAATGTCTCTCTGATTCTTACTAAAACGACTTAACGTCTTATCAATCTGAAAAGATAGACGTTTTTATCTTTCCTCTCGCTTACTCAATCCCAAATTGGCCAAAGCAACTTCTTCAGCTAGTTTACCTACCATTTTTGTTGGGCCATAATATCTTATTTCACAAGAAGCTGTAACCCTCATTTCTGATCATCCCAAACTGTCTATAAATACGAACGTCTTCAAGAATCTTTTCTAAGCGAGCATGCGTTGCTTTACGATCAATCTTTGGCAAGAAAGTTAATTGATTCATACATAAACACTCCTTGTCTATTTTATTAATAAAATATAAAAAAGCGAACACCAAACTACAGAGCAATATTGCTAACGCTCTTTATAGTTCAATGTCCGCCGGTTCTTCCAGTAGGACTAAATATTCGAGTTTCCTGCACTTCGACATCTATTATATCCTTCGATACATTTAAGATTCAAACATCTTACCATTAATATTTTTATATAACTTCTATAGAAAATATCCACTAAATTTCAACTTACAGATAGTATATTGACCCTATTGTTCTTCATATAAATAATAATTTCTATCCTCTGGTAGATGCAAAATAATTATTTTTCTATTACCTTTTTGAAATTCTATAGTATGACCATTTTCACCAAGATATTTCCATCCCTTAGCTTTGTTTATAGGAATAATACTATAATATCTATAAACATTCGGTTTATCCTCTTTAATATAAATGGCTGACATCGGTACAGGAAAATCGTCAATCTTAGAATCTTTATTAGATGTAAAAAGAAATATTAAGCCACCTAACACCGATAGACATACCAAGATAATTATATTTTTTCTTTTAACCCCTTTCATAATAATCACTCCCTTACTTCAACTGTCGAGAATGCCGTGCCGTATTCCTCATTATTTAACATAACCATGATTAAGTTTGGTTAGCTTTTCATTGATGTCAAAAATTCTTACCCTAATATCTTTAACACCAAACGATTGAAGTCTGTTTCTATGCATTTCAGCATATTTTTCAGCATCTTGTTTTTCTTCAAATACATAGATACCTCCAGCTTCTTTTGTGTCTTGATTTTCTGTCCATATTTTCCAATGGAACCCTTCTTCTTCGTTAATACTATTTGCTAAATCCCAAAATGCTTTTGCCATCTCTTCACCAAAAGGACCTTCAAACGGAAAATCAACTTGTAATAGATATGCCATTTTCAATCACTCCCCTTTTCAATATTTCTCAATGTAAAGTTCACCAAAAATTTTTTTAATTTGCTAGCTACCAGATAAAAGCTCCCTTTGTACAAAGGATTTTAATCCATTTTTCGGTGATGGATACATTTCTTCAATTTCTTTTGAGAACCGTCACGCTCCTTTTTCGAGAAACGTTGCTAGTGTAGAGGCTGGGTGCTCTTGGATATTTTTCACATTTAGTAAAACTTGTTTTAATCCTATAATATAATTTTCTAACGATACAGCATTTTTAAGACCTAAAGTTATTTTTTGATACACGGATTTTTCAGGTGCCTAGCAAAATAAAATTTCGAAAGTCTTCTCGGCCTTCAAAATCAATAGTAGTATCATATTATTCTCAACATAATCGCAACAAATTCGCAACATTTTTCATGGACAACAGCACACTTTCTCAACGCATTTAATATCATAATGTTAAATATCAAAACGAGGTGCTCAAAATGACTTGGTTAATCATCTTAGGGTTCATTCTATTATTAAATATAAGTGGTATAAAATCTTATGGTATTCATGTTATTTTTAAGGTAAATTCAGATACAAAAGCTAAGCCAGGTTGGTCTTTTTCAAATAAGATAGATTTTCAAACGTTAAAAGGTTTATTAAAAAAGAAAAATTTAAATAATCTCAAAAACATTACACTCGGTGAACTCTTTATTCCTGTAGATTTACTTAATAGATTATTAGGTAAAACACTAATTTTCCTCATTTTATTTTTTTACTCACAGTATTTTGGTTAAATACATTATCAGTTAGTTTCATATATCATTAGATACATGAAACTAACGAAACAAAAAACCGCCTATATAGGCGGTTCTCTTTTACGCTTCCAATTTTGCTACCATTTCATCCAATACATTTTCCTTCAGGTACAAAAACGCTGATTCCTCTTCACTCGTCATTCCTCGATGATTATGTATACCGTCCAGCAATAACCACTCCGCATCCCCTACGATGTTTCTATAACGCATCTTGTCTTCCTCGTAAACTAACATCATCAGCATCTCTTCGGTACTAGCTATTGCCAATTGTCTTTCGAACTGATCTACATAAAACACCGAAATGGTATCACTCACTCGGTAGATTTCGAATTCGTATGTATGCTTACCTTGTTTGACCTCCACGTTATACCACATTAACTCCTGTCCGCCTGACATTGATATTTCGTATAAGTTCGAATGTGTTTGCACCATTATTAAGTTCCCCTTTTACGTTTGTTTTTCGCCTTACATGTAAAATTTTAACAGATGGATATTAACGGAGTGTAAAGTGGGTGTGAAGTCTCGATTAAACAAAAAACACCTCCCTTTACGAGGTACCCTATCCCACATAGCATGTACAGTAGGTAAATATACAAGCGAAATGAAATAAATTTCCATCTATTGTATTATGCGTAATTTATAAGTAAAGGAATGTGATTATTCGTGAGCTTAAATAACGGAAGAAATTGTAACCATACTGCGATTTCTTGTTCAGTTCCTGGTTCCGTTTCCGTTCCGGAAAATGCGAGCAATATCACAATTATGGAGCTACGAGTTCCCACCGAAGCAGTAGCAGGACAAAGAGCACGCGTTCAACTAGATGCAACAATCGGTACAGAAATTTTTGCCGTTCCAGGAGATGAAGTTACTTTTAGTGTCGATGCCATTACGTATCAGCTATTCCGTAATGATGTACCACTTACAGATATACTTGTATCCGGAAACTATAGAACTAATACGGGTGACGAGACGCTCTATACCTTTAATTTTACGTTTTCGTGGGTGGATTTACCGGGAGACACGGTATTTCCGCCAGACCCGATACATTACCGAATTGTAGCGAATGTAGGGGATTATTTTCATGTAGCAAGAGCTCAAGTTAGAAATCGTGAGTTTGTTGGTGTGGTTCATCCTGTAGATCCTATACTTCCGTCTGATTCTATTTAAAACGGACTAAGCGCGCTATATAATAAATAAAATCGACTCCGATTACTGAACTGCACCCCAATTGTTAGACACAATTAACAATTGGGGTGCAGTTCAGTACAAATCCGGTTTCTTTTTCGTTATAATAGACCCAACATTTTAAATTATAAACACAAGACCTCTACAGTCGGAATATCCGCTTGGGCCCACTTTAGCTCTAATAAATTATTAACATTAACCCATTTGAGTTCTGCATGTTCAAGTGCTTTAGGCACACCGGACTCTATGTATGCTTTATATGTAGTTAGATGAACAATAATATTCTCATACTCATGCTCAACTTCTTCTATTTTTTCACCTACAGTAATAAAACAACCTAGCTCTTCTTTAATCTCACGTATTAATGCTTCTTCCGGCGCTTCTCCTTCATCAATTTTCCCACCAGGAAATTCCCAATAGTTAGGTAATGACATTGTAGGAGAACGTAATGCACATAGTATTTCATTTTGTTCATTGAATATTACTGCTCCAACAACCGATACTTTTTTCTTCATCGCTAATCACTTCCTTGATATCGTTTCATTCTTTTGCGTTATCTCATCTTCCCGTTTTATTCTGCTCTAGCTTTTTCTTTAATTTCGCAACATCTTCATTTTTATTTAACACATGTAACTTGCGATGACAATTTGCACCTACTCCAACAGTGCTATAAATCGGGTCTTCCCCACCATCCGATAGCCATTTTACATGATGAGCTTCTAAATATGGATTCCCTTATTTATCTTTGAAAGGAGCATGCTGTTCGCACAATTCACATATACCCTGTGCACGCCTCTTAGCCAACTCAGCTACATATTCATTACGCTGATATGTTTTCGTTTTTTGTAAATCGTTTGTTACTAATAGATATTACCTTTGTAGCACGGTCCTTTAGTTCTTCATAATTTAATCCTCTTGCTTCTTTCATTTCTTGCTCTTGTCGAATCTGAACAATATTCTGAGGAAGTACTACATTCTTAGTCAATAACTGGATTGGAAAAACCCATACTTTTCTATTGATTCCTTGCGTATCCTCCTGAATCTCTTGAAAAGGTTGCTCTATAAGCTTTACTTGCCCCATAAAGATATGTTTATCTGTTTCAAACGCTTCCAATAAATAAACGCCTACTCCATTTTCATTAGAATCATGTAGAGTCTTGTTTTGATTTCCTTCTAAAACTTAATCCCCTTCTTTCCCCATTCCCGTGTAATATAGTATATCTTCATTCCAACGATCATCGTAAATACCCTTTGTATGATCAGAAAATAATACTAATGTATTTGCTCTTTTAGATTTCCTCATTCCCCCCATATTTCCACATTTGAATCTCTTAGAAACTTCGTTATTATTCTAGATTTGACCGATTACAGATGTTCCGAACGAGAAAGTTCACTACGGTGCGACAGCGCTCCCACTTTTAGGAGGGGCGTGTCAATAAACACAACTTTTGGTTATTTGTTGCTTTAAAAATAAAACTGTTAGACAAATGTTGAGAAATATAGAAACTTAATTTCTATTACATTGTATTCCTGCTATCATTATTTATAAGAATATTTGAAAAAGGAGGGGTTTTCATGAATGTCAAAGTTAAGGGGAATGAACAAATTAAAGAACTATTAAATAATTGGTATCAAGAAATACGTTCACGTAATATAAATAATGCCCATTGTTTAAAAGAAGAAATTGATACTCTTATTCCCAATAAAAAGGCAGACTCAAGCTTATTACTCTACTATTACCTGCTAGATTTCGGATATAACTATTTAGTAGATAATTTGAGTATTTCAAAAAATAGTTTTGATAAAATTGAATCCTTTGATATGCCAACTGATAATTCCCTAGCTTACTACTATCATTTTTATAAAGCTATTCATTCTAACGCAATCGGTAATTATAATCTTGCTAAAGAGCACTATGATAAAGCTGAAGTATTACTTAATCACATCTCTGATGAACTTGAACAAGCTGAATTTTACTATAATTTAGCAACATATCATTATCATATTTACCAAGCACTCTTAGCCATAAAGTATGGGACGAAAGCTAGAGATATATTTTCTGAACACACTGGTTATGAACTCAAAACAGCTTATTGCGATAATTTATTAGGTTTAGCTTGTACACATTTAAGAGAATTTGAACTTGCTGAAGAATATTTTATTACGGCAATGGGGACATTCCAAAAGCAAGAAAATGAAAAAGCAATCTTATTAGTTCGTCATAATTTGGGTTTAATGTATGCCAGTCAAAATATTTCTAGTTCAGCAATTCGATATTTATCAAAAGTTGTTGAGAAGAAGCCTCATCATTACAAAGCAATTTTTGTTAAAGCAAAAGAACATGTCAAACTAAAAGAAGAAGAAATTGCATCCCAACTCATTGAAAAAGGGTTAACCATCTGCAATGACTTAGGTAACAAAGAGTATCAATATCGCTTTACAATCCTAAGAGAAATGAACAAAAAATCTCCTGCTGAAAAACTAGAAAAAGGAGTACTAGCAGGAATGGACTACTTTAAAACAGAAAGGTTATGGGAGTACGTTCAAGAATATACCGAGGCATTAGCAGTTCAGTTTCATAACGAAGGAAATTTTGAACAAGGAAGCAAATATTTCTATTTAAGTTATGAAGCTAAAAAAGAAATTTTTAAAAAGGAGGCGTTAAAGTGAAAAAAGTATTATTAGGAATGCTGTTGATTACATTTCTAGCAGTAAGCACACATACTTCAGTTGGAACTCAAACAGTTACTAATCTTATACAAAGTTTAGCCGACGGTGATACAGGTTGAATTATTAACAAAAAAGAACGCAATCCCAAAAGTGGGAAAGCGTTCTTTTTTATAATCCCGTACCACCCTTTTTAACTTTAATGACATTTTTACTTCTTGTGAGATTGCAAATCATTTTTCAATACATCCCAAAGTGGATTCTCTTGACGTATTGGCTTACCTTCTTCGTCCCATTTTATCTTTCCTGTTCCGAGTTCATAATTCATTCCTGTCCAAGTATCTTCACGAAATGCGTAGAACGATTGATGCCAACCTTTTTGATTGAATATAGAAATAAGGTCTTTCATATATTGAGTGGCTCCTGGAACAGTACGATTAATTCCAAATTCCTCAGCAATAATTCGATTAGATGGTACATGATTTTTCTTAGACCACTGGTGAATAGGATGCGAAAATTTTTCTAATCCCTTTTTATTCCACATAACAGGTTTCTCTAAATCTCCTACTTTTACAATCCCAGGATATTGATACTCTTTATTTTGATTTTCTCGTTGACTTGTTAATTCATACGGCTCATACATATGAAATGCGTAAAGCATTTTATATTACAAACGGTGATCCTTCTGGAAATTAAGATAAAAAAACATTCACCTCTCTAATCAATGTGAGCCATTTCCAAACGTTGAAAATTTGTTATACACTAGGAAAATAGCAAGCAAACTATTCAATAGCAGGTGAAAAAATATGTATGATGTTACAATCATCGGTGCTGGAGTAAGCGCTGTTTTTATGGCTTATGCATTAGCCCAAAGCAACAAAAATATCTTAATTCTTGATAAAGGTAAGCCATTAGAATATCGAAATTGTCCTTTAGAACAAGGGGAATTATGTAACTGTAATGCATGTGACAAATATTTTGGTTTTGGTGGTCTAGGAAAATCTGAAGGGAAATTTAATTACACAAACGGGTTTGGAGGAGAACTTGAGAAAAAAATAGGTAAAGAAGTTTTTATAAAACTAATGGATGAAGTAGATAAGATCCTATGTCGTTTTGGTGGAAATTCAGTTCTAAAATACTCCACAGACAATCCAAATATTATCAAAAAAGCCGAAGCATGTGGTTTACAAATGCTAACAACACAAGTAAGGCATCTAGGTACTACACTTTCGATCGACATTTTTCAGCAACTCTACAAATATTTACGTGACAAGATAGATATCCAGTTTCGCATAAATGTACAACATATTGTTAAACAGAAACAATATTTTAAAATTACTACAAATCAAGGAATAGTTCATTCTAAGCAATTAGTATTTGCAACTGGACGCTCCGGGGCGGATTGGTTAAAAGAAATGTGCTCTTCCCTTGAAATTGCACAGGAGCAGACCCGTGTAGACCTAGGTATTCGAGTAGAGATGAAAGAACATCAATTACGCTCAATATTAAAAGACACATTTGAAACAAAACTCTCTTATCAAGATGACAATTTCACAGCAACTACCTATTGTATGAACCCCAAAGGGCGTATTGTTCGTAAGTATGAAGAAGGTTTAGTTATGCCTGATGGACAAAATTTTCGAGAACAAAGAACCGGCACTTCTAACTTAAATTTCACGTTATTTATCCCACGTTATTTCCCTACTCTGACAGAAGCAAATTTATACGCGAGTACAATTATAAAAGGAATTAACCAAGGACGAGATCGAATTGTTGTACAGCGTTTGGAGGATTTATTGAAGGGACAACCTACCTTGGAAAAGATGATGAAATATAATCATATACAACCTACACTACAGGGGGATTATGGAGATCTTAATAAAGAAATCCCTCAATTATACATTGAAGGACTCAAAGAATTTTTACTACGTTTAGAACAATTTATCGGAGAACCTATCGATAAGGATACTTTACTATATGGAATTGATGGGAAATTTTATGCTCCTACGATTAAAATCAATGAAAGGTTTGAAACAACTATTACTGGATTATATTTAATTGGAGATTGTTCAGGTATTACTCATTCATTATCTCAAGCAGCAGCAAGTGGCCTATATGTAGGAAAGTGTTTATCTAATAGCTCTGCACTATAATTATAAAGAATAGTTAATTCTTCATATACAACAAATAACATCATTACTTGACACTCCCCCCTAAAGGGAATAGTAGGAAAACCTTATGGTCTTATATCATATTCCCATTTATGAGTGCATTCTGTTAATATGTACCCTACTTTTCCTATTAAAAAGCCTAATTTCTCAATTGATTGTAGAGAAATTAGGCTTTTTTCATCC
>NZ_CM000745.1:4761144-4773266 GCF_000161455.1 Bacillus pseudomycoides DSM 12442 | reverse complement strand
ATTCTCAGCAATAAAAGAACAGTTTGAAGGATTAAATGAATTGTATGAAAAACAAAATGAAGTACCGATGCCCATTTTAGATGAGCAAAAATTAGAACTTATAAATGAAATAGTGTGTTGTGCAATGGCTGAAAATAAGCAAGTAAGTATTTCATACCAAAAAAAGAACAAAGTATATTCCGAAGTGGGTTATATTCATTACTACGACATGATTTGTAATGAATTAAGAATTAGGAATCAACATGATAATGTATTTTATATAAAAGTTAATCATGTAACAGATATAAAATATACATAATCGTCTACAAAATAAAAAGCATCCACTATGTGAACACTTCATGCTATTATGATTAAGTTATATTAATGTAGTGTAGTGTTTTCCAAGAGGAAAATAAAAAAAGTCCTCTTGGAAATAGCACTATTTTTGTGCCGAAAACAGCTGTTTTTTACTTTTTAAAACACTTACAGGCTAATCTTATTTTTCCTCTGTTAGACTTAAAATAGCACCCGAAATAGCATCTTGACAATAGATATTGTCATCGTGCGAATTAGGGTGCTATTTCATTTGTTTCTTGGTATGTCAATTTTAGTCTGTTATGAGAAAACACAAGGGTTTGTATCATTTTATGGTAAAATATAGTCAAAGATTTAGAAAATTTAATTCTTCAACAAACGGGCAGATAATTAAATAAGATTTAAGTGGTGGAGGTATAGTTAATACATGAGTAATGTGCATTTTAAAAATATAGATGATACTAATGAATTCAAAGTTAGAAATATAAAATTAAAGTCTGGACAAGAAAAATTTATTGAAACCGTAGATGAATGTTTAAATGAAGCTAATACCCATCGTGAATGGCATCCAGTAGCTATATATTATGATGAAGAAATTATTGGATTTGCTATGTACGGTTCTTTTGGTCCTAATAAAGATACTTGGATTGATAGAATAATGATAGATGAAAAATATCAAGGCAAAGGCTATGGGAAAATTGCTATGATGAAACTTATTGATATAGCTTCAAAAGAATATGGGGTAAACGTTATATATTTAAGTATCACTGAGGAAAACAGAACAGCTTATAGCTTATACGAAAGTATAGGGTTCGAATTCATGAATGAAAGAGACCTAAATAATGGAGAACTCTTATTTAAGTACACAATTAAATGAGAGCCAGTTGAAATCAAATCCTTATTGCTTTAACAGGATTTTTTAATTAAATTAGAACAACTCATTAAAGACAAAAAAGCTTGGAAATCCCAAGCTTTTTTGTGTGTGTTTGATTAAAAAAATGTTCTAGACTGAGTATCGCTGGTTTAATAGGATCCCTTTATTTTTATTTTCCTGTATTAATTAAATAAGAATTTAGACTAATGAATAGTTTTTATTTAGAGAAAAGAAATTTTATTAAAATAAAGTATTAGACTAGATAGTAGGGTTTATTCTATCAAACGTATGAAAACGCATCTCACGATTAAAGCGGACACACTTTGAAATTTTGAAATGAGATGAGATAAATATTTCAAAATTATATTGATTATATATTCCATATATTGTACTTTAAAAGTAATCTTACTTTTGTTAACTGAAAAAAGGGGGGCTTATTCATGCCAATTATTAAAACAAAAAACGGTGAATTTCACTACGAGTCTTTTGGACAAGGGGAACCAATCCTTTTTTTACACGGAAGCGGGGCATCTTGGAAGATGTGGAAACCACAAATCGAATCATTTTCTAAAGAATATCAGATGATTCTTCTCGATTATCGTGGTCATGGAGAATCGATAAAAACCTTTCCTGGTAATGTATATGATTACGACTTAATCGTATCTGATATCATTTCATTTTTAGATACACTATGTCACACATCTCTTCATGTAATCGGCGTTTCACAAGGAGCAATTCTTGCGACATTAGTAGCCATTCATCATCCTTCCTATGTAAAAAAATTGGTCATTTCTAATAGCTATAGTGAATTCCCAACTAAAACTTCTAAATGGGTACTTCAATTTTCCAATTTCATCTTTAGTTTGCTGCCCTATTCAACAATTATTGATTTAATGATGAAATTTTACAAACACGAACCGTACACGCAACAAATACTACGCGATTCATTTTCAATAGACAAAAAAATGTTATTAATGATGAAAAAAGCAAAATTTCCTGTTCATACTTCTTTATTACATCTCATTCAATCCCCTACTCTAATTCTATCTGGAGCAGGAAAAGTTGTAACAGGTGTTGATGAAGGAAAAGCAGCTAAAACAATTCACCAGCATATCCCAAATAGCACACTTGCTTTATTCCAAGATGCATTCGATCCACTTAATGTAATGAGAAAAGATATTTTCAATGAGATGGTCCTCGATTTTCTTAGAGACTCTTCTCTACATGAGTATGAGGAAGTTTCGTATGGATAATAGTTAGATTTTATCTAACAAATAAACTTATATATGTTTTGTGGAGCAATTATTTACATATACATCGTTAAGCATACTAGATATGAAATAACTATATCCTAAAGAATAGGGAATTTGATGGTTCTAATTCACGTTCTATCACATGGTCAAAAAAGTCTCGGTTTGGTCACCGAGACTTTTTCCTTATTCTTCCATATGTTATTGAATTCTGTACAGAAAACACCTTTTCAGTCTACAACTATTTTTTAATGTAGTGTAGTGCTTAAAAAAAGGAAAATAAAAAATTCCTCTTGGAAATAGCTGTTTTTTACCTTTTAAAACACTTACTGGAGATTAGTATTTTTTATGTCTTAATGAGCTTTGAAATAAAATGCTTATTAGTTTGGGGTATATTTGTATTCAAATTCCGTTTTTGCAATTTTAGTGTATGTATTAATAAACTCTGTTTTTGCTTCCGTATATCCGTCTCTGTCATGTTCATATTTGTCCATTAAGCTCACTTTTAAGTTACTATATTCTTGGGCAACATCTTTATGCAGTCGTAAAAAATCTCTAAAATATAATTCATTCCAATCCCCTATATACCTAACATGAAGATGAAATACTTTTTCGGCAAATCCTTTTTCTGTATAACCTTTCATAAACATCATATGAGGTGAAGGCTTTTGTGGTTGCTTTTCAAAAATATATCCCTTTTTCTCCAACACATTCACTAAAAACTTCAAATCACAATCTGCTGTTATTTCAAGCAATATATCTATCGTTGGTTTTGCTAATAACCCGTTAACAGAAGTACTTCCTATGTGATTGATTCGTTCAACATATTGATTACCGATTATGTTGTTAAGTAGTTTTTCTTCTTGTAAATACCAATTTTTCCATATTGGATTATGTTCTTTTAGTATAATCGGAAACAGTTCCCACAATTCCTCAAGTGACATTTCTGATAAACTCTTACCCACAATATATTCCTCCATTTTACTTAGTAAGTCGTTTTTATCAAACTTTATTTTAAATCAACATCTGTTTCAATTAATTCAACATCGTCAGATGTTGAATCTCCCGCAAGCTTTAATGCTTCTTGATAAAACTTCTCCGAGTTGACATTTTTTGTTCTTTTGTCATAAACAGAATCCCAAGGAATACCTGTTGCTTGTGCGTGTTTTATAGGGTCATATTTTTGCCCCGTTTTAAGCATCATATAAAGGATTTTGGCAATCTTTCCACAAATATGCCCAATTGCTGTTTTTCCATTCATTTTACGTTCTACTAGACGATGATAATAGGAGCTGAATACGGACGGTTGCTTTTTCATCGCAATGATAATCATCGCCATTTGAAAGAGAACACGACGTGCATCCCGAACGCCACTAAAGGTCATTCTCGTACCCTTTACTGATGTCCCTGATTGTTTATTTTCAGCCGAAACACCAAGGTATTTATATGTATTAAATCGTTCAACATCACCAATGGCTCCGATAAGGGTACAGGCCCAATTATCGCTCATAAAAGGGAAAGAGTATAATAACTCTGTATAAGGATGAGGTTTAATACCTTTGCTTGAATTTCCGTGAAGTAGTTCTTGGATGTGATTGTCAATCCCTTTAATACTTTCTTCAATACGTAACGCTTCCTCAATTACCCAATTTTGTCTTCCAACTAAATGAGGGACATCAATTGTTATAGACTTTGCTGTTACTTCTGCTAGTGCCTTAGACGCCTTCGTAGCTATTCGCTTTGCCCCAGATTCAATCATTGCTTGTCGTAGTTCTTCTTGTGTGGCTAGCTTTAGATCTTTACCGGTTCACTACAAGTGTAGAATGACAATAGAATTATTAAATTTTAAATATAGTAAAAGGACAAGTGTTTTGGTCCTTTTTACTTATTTATTGTTCTCAATAAGCGATTTTCCTTGTTTAACTTAAGCCACTCCTTGAGTTAAACAAGGAGTGGCTTAAGTTATTAGTTTTTTTAGTGAAAAAATAAAATTAGCTGCTACTCTTCGTTAATATTAAAATTTGATGGAACAGTTGTTTCTGTAAAGGAGTATAGAGTTTGACTACTATCAATATTTTCATTAAGTTGAATTCTACAAACAAAAGACGTATCATCACTTCTAGTAAAAGTAATATTGCTGATTACCCTACTATATAATTGCCAAGATAACATGTTATTTGTTTTTATCGATTCTACATCCATTATTCTCTTTAACTTGAATTCTTTTTGAATATGATGAATAAAATCACCAAGAGCAGCATTTATTAGAGGTCCCAAATCAATGGATATAGTTTCACATGCTTCATCAATAATTGTTATTAATTCGCCATAGCGTTCAATAAATGTATCTTCGTCTAATGTTGCTGATAGCAAAAATTCCCTCTCACACTCCAATAATCTAGATTTTTCATTATCAGAAATGTTATATGGATTTCCTTCGTATGACGGAAGGTAGTTTTCTAGCTCTCCCTTTGGGAGAACAAATATGTTTGCTTTTTTAAATGCATCAATAATTTTCCGTGTTTTACCAATAATCAAATTGATATTCTGGATTTTATGAGGCACTAAGTCTCTTATAATAAGCTCATTCCTTAATACCCCCAGTAACGTTGCTCGTCTTTTTGCTTCTACACTCGTCACATTTGAAATCTTCTCAATCAGTTGCTTCAACTCAGGGTACTGATCTAGTAAATCTAAATCGAGTTCAAGTAAACTATCGGTCAATGGGTCAATTGTGTTAAGAAGGGTTCCGATTACCTGCATTAAATCTTGTCCAATACCTTCATTACTTAAGTAATTAATGACTTGGGGATCTTGGCTGGCTGTTTGTTTTAATTTCCCATCAAAGATGACATCATAATCAACAATAGCTCTACTATCCAAATTCAGTTTTTTTGAAAGACGGTAGAAGGCATCTACTTCATTTTTCCCACCAACATCTATTATAGAAATTCCACGAACACCAATACCCTGTTTTCTTTTATCTTGGATAGTATTTAGTAATATTTGATCTGTATATCCTTCTACAAAAATTGGTTTTGTTGCAAAGAAAAATTGTTTATGATGTGTATTTAGTCTCGGCAAAACCTTATTAATTCTATAAACGTCATCTTCGTCTAAGTCCGAAATCCACACTGGTTTCTTTGTTGGCTGAAAAATGAGAAGATTTTTCAAATCATCAATATTATTTATATCAATGAAAAAGGGAGAGTGAGTTATTATAACAAACGATTTCTTATCAGGATTCACAAGCGGATCGCCAGATACCTTTCTAATTTCGGATAATAAAAAACTTTGATATTGAGGATGTAAGTGTAGTTCTGGTTCATCTAGAATTAAACAAGAATGTTCATCATCGTAAATAAAAGCAAGAATTGAGATAAGTTCTTTAAGTCCATGGCTCTCGCCACTTCTGAAACCATATTCACCATTACTGCCTTGAAGTTGTAATTTTGGATTGAGGAATCCACCCTCCTCACTTAATCTTAGAGTCCTCCCAAAAAACTGTGACAAAACAGCCTCTATCCTTAATCTAACATCTAATTTCTCTTTTAGAATAATCCAAGCATCAGCAGCCAGACCATAATCTTTCCCATAAGACTTCAGATCATTGAACTGAGCAATATCAAGCCCTCTTTCTAGTGGTGACCCGTGTGAAAAATATGTATAATGTTGTTTCTCTAATCCCGCTAGTCTTTCTGCATTTAAATATCTTGTATTAACCCCATTAGAATTTAATTGGTGTCTAATATTTTCAGCAAATTGTGTTTTTCCCGTACCATTGGGACCAACAAGAAATGTGATTGGAGCCCAATCATTTTTTGTAATAATTTCTCCATTCCAAAGATATGGGATATTAATAGTAACAGGGATATTCATTTACTAATTCCTCCAGTATTATTAATTTATAAATTAATAATAGCAAATATTAGAATAAATATAAAAAAATATCAAAAGAGACAACTCATATTAATTTATAAAAAAGACCCAATCCCGAAATAGGATTGAGTCTTACTTAATCAAACTTTTTAAATTAGTTCCCTACTTTTTTGTCATTCAACACAAGGTAACCGTGGTGGGAAGTTTAAGCACAGAGGGATTAGTCACGAACATGTCTGTGTGCTTGTTGCAAGAGACCGCACGAAAGCAACTGTCTCCAAGGTTGCTTGTATGGGGCGTGTTGTGAAAACAAAGGTAGAGAGTATGATTGGCTCTAAGCTAACACCTGATAATCCACTGTTTTTATAGTCTTGAATATAAGTTTCCCATTCTTTCTTTAATCGGTGTCTTTCCATAAAAAACCTCCACATATAGTATGTAAGGAGATTATCTCATGGGTTATTTACAAATAGTAGGTGGGGAATATTTGACGCTTACTTTTAAAGTGTAGTGCGACCTCGATTAGAATGTTCTTTTAAGTTTTTTGTCTTATATAATGCTTTTTATATTTTTCCCCATTCTTTCACAAACTCTAGATCTGCATCACTTTGAATAATCAACATTTTTTCTGTATTTTCTATAATCCTCTTGTTAATTCTGTTAACATCAACATCCGACAAATATGTAATTTGGTTGTATGGAGAAAACTCACCTTCAAAGAGGGTTGCACCTATACAGATAGTAGGCGAAATAGGAAGTACATAATCAGCTTCTTCAAATTTGTTGACTAGAATAGGTCTATCAGAAAGAAAAAATTTTTTCTCTCCTCGAGTTTTGTAAATTCGTAATTGAAAATTATTCATTAGATGTTTGTATAATTCTGGAATCCCACCTTCTGGACTTGTTTTTAAAGAATGCAAGGCTATCTCCAATCCCTCTCCTTTAAGAAGGTTCTTAGCAAGTTTTACAGCATTTTCTCGAGTAGTGGTCATAAGACGATAGAATATTGGTTTCATAAAATCAGGAGTTTCCTTATTGTCATAAACCAAATTCTTTAAATGAGGACTGCGAATCAATGTGAAAATTAAATGTTCAAGTAGATTAGTCTCGTTCCTTTGCCATTCTATTGTCGCAAATTTCTTTTTGAACTCAACATCTACTTCATCAGATGCTAGTAGGGGAACAAATTCATGAAAACTATGTGCTATTGAATTTTCAATTTCACTATAAATGTCCTCTATTTCATTTCTATTTACATATTCTCCGTCAAGATCCTTTACTTCATATAAATCATTTTCTTGCATAATATTTCTGGTACTCATTTTCGTAATTTTAAAAGGAGTCGTTTTTAAAATTACTGTGCGACAATAACCCTCAGTAATTTCAAATGGTTTTATAGAGAACTGAGGGATATAATGCTGTTTTTTTACAAAATCTTTTTTTTCTGCCATGTTAAAGTAACAAATCCTTCCTGTTATCTTTAGGGAAATAATCTTATCATAAAAAATGAAATTAATGGTTTTAATATTAGTTCATTCATAACTTCCTTGGAGATAGTAATAAGAGTCCAATATTAATATAAAAGTCATGTATTTAATGGGTAGGTGGTGTAAAAAAACATTATTAATTTTTGGAGATTCTTTAAGCACGTACAATCTTTATAAAGATTGTACGTGCTATTTATTATTTTTACATTCTTAATTGAAATAGTACAAAGAGAGTTGATCAATAAGTATATTGTAGTCACTCTGCATCTAAATCATCAATAAATATAATTTCTATATCAGCGGGGAATGCCTCTTGTTCAGAGGAAGTTTCCCTTATAATATTTGCTCCATTTTCTACCAAGCAAGTATACAATATAAGTAATAAATCTCTTCTATCCAACTCTTTTACAGCATAATCAGGTAAAATGTTTGCTAAAATTAGTCGTTTTATATGATCGGCTATATTTATTTCTACATAATTCAAATTGTTATTCAAGTCAGCTTCTTTAATGAGATATTCATTTAGTTTTTGTATATCGTAAAAAAAATTCCTAAGGCTCTTTATCCCTGAGTACTCCGGAACAGGATATATACTTAAGTCTAAAATTTGCATGTTTTGTAAGTTGTAATAAATATCGTTAATAGATTCTTTTAAACTGCTAAGAAATCTATCATATATTTCAAAATCCTTAGGAAAATTTCTAGGTGCACTAAAAAGATCTATTAATGTTCCAATTTCATATTTATAACCACTGTTACCGAATCTATTTTCATTTTCTGTTTTTAATATATAAAGTTGTTCAAGCGGCTCTTTATTCTTTTCAATAGGTGTTTTTATCCAGAGGTTATTGAATTCTATTTGTTGGCGTTGGATTTCTTTACTTATTTCCTCGAGGTAGTGATAACGTTTTTGAGCATACTTTATTAGTAAGTCAAAGGAAATAGAGAATTCTTTATCGCTTTCCTTAGGGTCGTTACTGTAAAGATAAACACTAAAATCACCTGCACCATGACTACTAGACCATGAAGCAAAGTATTGAGTATTACCATTAGAGTTTCCATCATAACTTTTCAAGTTAACTGGATGAGCACCAAAAACAGCTCTAATATGTGTAAAATACTGATCATCTGAAATGTTTTTGTTGAATACTGTTTTGTCTTGAGAAAGTGGATAATTTATTTTATCATAAAGAACTCTATAAAGTTGTTGAATGGCTTCTGTCAATAAATCAATTGTACATACAAACTGAAAAACATTTAAAGACTGAGTATCTTGATTAGGATGAGTAAGGTCAATGTTAGGTAGACCATGTACTATACTATGTAACCAATCCCTTGCTGAGAAGATTACACTAATTTTTTTCTTACCCTTGAAATTACTATATTTTTTTATTAAAAAATCATCGTGGTCACTAATGATTTGTGAAAAGTTTTCTAAAATAGATGGATTAAGGATATTATTTAGCAATTAATTCACTCTCCATACGGTATCTTTATAGGATATTATTATAAATTGATTTTATCATAATAATTTTAGCAATTGATATTGATAAATGGGTGTTTTTGCCCATCCCTCGAAAAGGGGGATGGGCAAAAACACCCTATATAAATCATCACACAGTAACTGTAGTTCATTTTGATCATTGCTTATCAAAATAATAGAGACAAGGGGTACAGCCGAGATTCATGTAATTTTGGGTTATATACTTACTTTTGAACTTGAATGTGAGATAGATATATTAAATAAAGTTGAAAATAATTAAGCATTTAAACTCACCCTTAGAATTGTGTCTTTACAAGAAATACCATAAAATAAGGAAGTATAACTAATAAATGCAATATTTTATATGCATAGAATATTTCAGCTATAATAAGGTCTGCTTGTCTTTGCAGACCTTTTCCTGTGCTTTAATGAAGAGTATTGTATATGTTAGTTGAACGCAATACACAAGTAATTTTCCGGGGGAAGTGCCATGCTAAACGAAATTAAGTTTACTAAGAAAGAGAAGAAAATTATTTTCTGGGTTTTTACATTGCCACTTGGCTTTAGTCTATTTGCTTCTTATATGATTTTTGGAAATATATTTGAAGCCCTTTTCAAAATGTGGGAGCTTCGAGGAGAACCTAATAAAACAGCTAGTGCTGTAACATCTCTTTCTTACGTTTTTACAATTTTAGTTGCGATTTATGCCTTACTCGCCACAACACTTTTTAGTTTGTTAGTGTGGAATGTAAGTAAGGGAAGCTTACAGGTTTCTCAGCAATTAAGAGATTTGGAGGACAACCGTGATAAAGAAATGGTGAGAGAAAATGCTCTTATTGTTTATTATGATCTACAACGAGGGATTTCAAATTTACGAGATCTATATACTAGTTATGTATTAAAAGGAATTGATGCTAAACCCAATAGAATATATTTTAGTGCGGATTGGATTAAAAATGTAGCTAATCTAAGAGATGGTCTTACAAGTCAAGAGTTGAATAGGGTTTACAAATTATATGAACAATTTTATGCTTTGCAAAATATATTAGAAGAACATAAAATGGATAAACCCAATGAGGAATTAAGAGAGTACCTTGATGAACTATCCAAGGAAGTATTCGCTGATTTTATTCCATTTCCATTATTGGGTGAGCTTAAAGTTTCTTCATTTGATGAACTAGTCGGTATTGACTTGTATATCATTTTACAAAAGATCTATTGTTTAACATTTGCTTCTTCTAAAGAGAAACCTATGGAAAAAGTAGTAAACGGAAAAACTGTTTATGAAACTTATTTAAATGGAGTTCTTTTCTTCGTAGGAGATACTAAAGAACCATTTGTAGGTGATGGAGAACTTTATAATACGGATGGAAAAATAAAATGTACTGGTCGTTTCGATTCAGAACATTTCATTCCAGGAATTATCTATGGATATTATAATTCTACAAAAGAATGTTATGAAATTACTTATGATACAAATACTACAATTTGGGAAATTAAAAAGGGGATTCTATATAAATTACCTGATGATAATAATCAATATTTTTATAACGGTGAATTTAAAGATGGTCAGGTTCTTAATGGAATTACAACCTTATTTCATAAGAACAAGAAGATTAGATATCAAGGAGAACTTAAAGGTGGACGTATAGATGGTCAAGGAACATATTATAATGAGCATGGAAGTGTAGAATTTGTAGGTATTTTGAAAAATGGATTTAAAATTAATGGTATCGAATTTATTAACGGCATACAATCCTTTAAGGGTGAATATAAATACTCGAAACCATGGAATGGAATAACTAACAACTATAATTTATCAAACCAAATCAAGAAGTTTACAGGAGAGATATATGAAGGTACTCCTATAAATGGTGAAGGTTTAATTTTCAATAGAGACAGCGATGGAAAAGATTTAGATGCTTTACAGGCATATGAAGAGTTGCTAGAGGAAAAAGTAGAAGAGGAAGCTGGATTTGAAGAAAGTCCAGCTTACATTGAAGATAGGGCGAGCTTTAATAATGAAGAAATACGTCGAAATAATGCATATTGGACTGAATTTATTAAAGCTCAGTGGAATAATGGTGTTGTGACTGAAGCTGATAATAAAGAAAGAAATAAAAAAATTTATGCTTAAAGTTTAAAGATACCATCTCTAACAAACATCATATGTTAATAAAAATAAAGAAGAGTCCTGTGTTATCAGGACTCTATTTCTATAGTTTCATGACAAACTTTCGCAATATATTTAACAAAATCAGTTATTGGATAAGTTATTAATGAGGGAGGTTGCATAAATCCTATCCCCTCTTTTGGTATTATCAAAATCAGTTGCTATAAAAAATATTATTAGGGTTTAGTTATCTAATATCATTTTTATACTGCCTTCTGTTCTGTCGCAATTAAAGTTCACCTCAAAACCAAATTTTTTATAAAAATGTTCTAATTTATCGAAATGGTCTCCGTCTACTGGTGATAGCCACCCAGAAATGTGTGAAACTTTCATTTCTTTAGCCATTTTAATAAGATATTTCATTGTAATAGAGCCGTTCCCGATGTTTTCTTTCGGACTCGTTATACCTCCAATCCATATATAGTCAGGCTCTTGAGGTGAATTGTTATGGAGAGTTGCAAAAAGTGTAGGAATTTGATAATTATAATTGGATCTTCGTGTATACAATTTAATCTCAAAAGACTGTCCGATTGGTGCTCTAAATACAAATACTTCATCATTTTTCTTATTTTTTTCAATGCCAATAATTTCAGCTTGTGGATACTTAGAAAAAATTTCTTTTGGTATGTCATATATTTTTTTTAGTTTGTTTATTTTAGTTTCAAATTCATCTTTAATAAGT
>NZ_CM000745.1:4755867-4761044 GCF_000161455.1 Bacillus pseudomycoides DSM 12442 | reverse complement strand
TTTTTTCTTATTTCGAAAGTAAACTTTTTAATATTAGTTTACATTCAATCCCCCTAAAATATTGACCTCTCGCTAAATCCCCTAATATCCTCAAAATACAAAACAAAAGTATACATTCAAAACACTATAAATAAAGAGATTATTAAACATATCACAATGTATTTATTCAAATAGTTTACTCATGATTTTTACCCAACCTAAATAAGAAAATCCTATAAGAATTGACCACAAAAATGCTAAACGGATACTTCTTGGAATTGATATCCATAATTGAAATACTCTCCAAGATAAATTATCTTTTTCGCTTTTTCTCATAGTTATCACCCTTGATAAATTTTACCATAATTGAAGTTATTTGTAATTTAACTTGTTCAGTTAACATGACACTACTTATCAGCAGTCACTATATCTAAAAACTTAAAAAAGTCCCTTCAGATCTTTGAAGGGACTTTTCTTTTATATAATCTCCATTATCGGAAATTATCATATTCATGTTTTAAAAGAGAATATACCTTAGAATCGCAATACATATCATTAATCATTACACTTTGTCTCAATGTTCCTTCATATGTCATTGTTAGCTTTTGCATAACTCGTTCAGACGCTGTATTCCTTACGTCACATCTTCCTTCAATCCGATTTAAATCTAATTCTTGAAATCCAAACTTTATTAGTTCTTCTAAAGCTTCGACGATAACTCCTTTTCCCCAATATAGTGGATTAATAACAGCTCCTAAAGAAGCACTATTATGTGATAATTTCCAGATGCCACAGGTTCCAATAACTTTCTGATCATCCTTAAAAATAATAGACCATATGAAGGACTTACCTTTCTTAGCTGTTTCAATCGTATTTTCTAAAAAAATACGAGTTTCATCTTTATTTTTGTGTACCTCTCGAGGTACATATGTAGTTGTTTGAAGATCTGAATAGACTTCAAATAAATCATCTAAATCATGAAAATCTAGTTTTTTTAATAAAAGACGCTTTGTTTCTAATTTTGGGATTTCATATGTATTTTCCATACTCTCACCTCAGTTAATCGTTATTTTTATATTATATATCTTATTCATGTGAAGTTTACATAACCCAACTTATCGGTATTCAATGTATCTAAAAAACTCCTTCAGTTTGCTTGCTGAAGGGGTTTCGTATTTACATAATTGTCGTTAGCGGAAGTTAATTATACGATCTGAAGAACCTTTTTGACCGCATTTATTACATATTGTGGCTCATCCTTTTGGATATAGTGTCCACTGTTAGGTGCTATAACCAAGGAACTATTTGTTGATAAATTCAATAATTCCTCTTGCATATGCAACCATAAGTTTTGTGCATCAGTGGAATAAAAAGCTTTTTTTCCTGCAGAAAGAATAATAACGTTTGTATCTATAAGTGTTTTTCTGTGTAATCGTACTTCTTCCAGACTCTTCATAAACTGATCATATGTACTTTCATAAATAAATTGTTTATTATAAGCTTCTTGGAAATCTGAAGGCATGATGGGAAGAAATCGTTCTCTATAGTCCTCTGGGGTTGAATCTACAAGGATATAGGGGATGATTCATACATACAAGGTTAAAAAATACGCGTATCAAATAAACCCTGACTTCATAAACGGGCGCAATTGTATAGAAACACGGGCAGAAAATGATTAAACTTTTTTATAAAAACTGTACACACAATCCCAAAGAAAGAGTCGATTTTGATCAATCTTTTTTCAAAATCGATTCTTTTTGTGTACCATAGAATGTGAGTTTGTAAGAGGTTTTTGATCAAACTTTATTCCAAAGCAACAGATGTATAAAGTAATTATGAAAAATTGCATATATAAATAAATTGAAGTTATTTTAGATACTCATTATAATTTATTTAGTATACAGCTTAGTACGTAATTATTTTGATATTTTTATAGGAAAATGTTTGAAAATAAAAAAGTAGAGGGAAAATGAATGAAAATTTTTAAAGGAATGCTAGTGTCTACACTAGCAATTACAGCTTTTACGGGATTAGGAAAGACTTCTCATATAGTGAGTGCCGCTTCAAACAATTCAGTAGTACAGCAAAAAGAAGCTAATGTAGAAGAAAAAGAAGAAAAGCAAATCATTGTAAAGTTTAAAAATGAAATCAATTTACCGTATGAGGATGGTATAGAAAAGCGAATAAAACATGAAAAAAATGATAGAGTACTAGAAGACTTTTTTTTCGAATTCTCAGATTTAACATTAACTCGCTTA
The DNA here is from genome assembly GCF_000161455.1 of Bacillus pseudomycoides DSM 12442. Classification (GTDB taxonomy): domain Bacteria; phylum Bacillota; class Bacilli; order Bacillales; family Bacillaceae_G; genus Bacillus_A; species Bacillus_A pseudomycoides. Next base: position 4,758,807 of record NZ_CM000745.1, on the reverse strand, counting down.
TTTACATCTGTAAGTCCTGAAGAAATTCAAAATCTAGATGAACGTACACAAACATCCGATAATAATTCATCTGCTAATTTATTAAACTATTATACACTTCAAATTCCTAAGGGTGTACAAGCAGAAAATTTACTGGAAAAGCTAAAAAAATCTTCCCTAATAGAAGATGTATATATTAACGAACCGCAAAAATTAACACCACCTGAAATACAGATACCTAATTTATCCCTTAATCCATCTGATGATCCTAGATTTAAAAGCCAAGGGTATCTTACAGAAGCACCATCTGGAATCAATGCACCTTATGCATGGGGTATAAAAGGCGGAGATGGAAAAGGTATAACATTTGTAGATATGGAGTATGGATGGTTATTAAATCAAGAGGATTTAATAAATCAAAATATTAAACTTATGTCTGGACAGAATTTAGATCAGCACGTTGGTCATGGGACTTCAGTATTAGGAATTGTTTCAGCGGAAGATAATAATATAGGTAATATTGGTATTACACCAAAAGCTACAGTAAAGGTAATATCTCAAATAAGAGATAATGGTCAGTATAACACAGCAGATGCCATATTAAGCGCTGTAAATAATTTAAACGCTGGTGATGTTTTATTATTGGAGGCACAAGCATCTTATGATGGATATGGCAAGAATTATTTACCAGTTGAAGTGCGACCAGAAGTATTTGATGCCATTCGTACTGGAACGGATAAAGGAATCGTGATTATCGAGGCTGGAGCAAATGGTTCAAATGACTTAGACAAATTTAAAGATAGAGATGGAAAACAAGTCTTAAATCGTAATAGCAAAGATTTTAAAGATTCAGGTGCAATCATGGTCGGAGCTGGTTCATCAACTGTTCCTCACGGACGTTTATGGTTTTCAAATTATGGAAGTCGAATTGATGTATATGGATGGGGTGAAAATGTAGATACAACTTCTGCGGAACCAAGTAGAAATCTTAAAAATTTATATACGTCTAGCTTTAACGGTACATCGAGCGCTTCACCAATTATTGCTGGTGCAGCCACTTCCATACAAAGTATCGCTAAGGAACACTTGGGTCAACCTTATAAACCAAGTGAGTTAAGAAACATCTTAAGTAACTCAAGCACAGGAACACAATCTAAAGATCCATCTTTCGATAGAATTGGTGTTTTACCAGATTTAAAAGCTATATTGTCAAAATTAGGATTCCAACCAAATGGAGAAGATACAGCTTCAAAACACCCGCAAGAACAAGAGCCAAATAACCAACATATACAGGCAAATCCGTTAACCTTCAATACGACTATTGAAGGAAATCTTAACGACGATGATAACGTAGATGTCTATACTTTTACGGTTAATTCACCGCAAAATATAGATATTTCCCTATTAAATGAAAAACAGATTGGAATGACATGGACACTTTATCACGAATCAGATCTACAAAACTTTGTAGCATATGGGCAAAATGAGTCTAATATCATTAAAGGAAAATACAACGCGAAACCAGGGGAATATTATTTGTATGTCTACAAATATGAAAATAAAAATGGGTCGTATGTATTAAATGTAAAATAGATTTTATGTATATGCATACATGAAGCAAAAGGAACTCTCTAAATGAACTGTACCCCAATTGTTAGACGTAACTAATAATTGGGGTACAGTTTTTTATGGGGTTCAGCCGAGATACATGGAAAAAAGGTTATAGGGATACATTATTTACCAAAAAACGTTTTTTGAGCGTATTTGTAACACAAACGATTATTTTTGGGACAATCGGATATCAATCAATTTTCGCTGTTTTTTTGCTGAGAAATTCCCCAAAAATTCACTTTAGAAACTATGTCCTAAAAATGTACGTTTTAGATTTCTTGTATGTAGTTTTAAGTGATCCTTTTAATATATCTGTAAAAGTATACCTTTATAAACATAACTTGTATCCCTATAAAATCAAGGATTATCACGTTTATAAATATGATCGAAAACATTTATAAACTTCTTAGCGTACAATTTTCTCGAAATAATATGGAATGTAGTTTCAGTGAAAGTTGATGTAGATGCAAAAGAAGCTAACGAAAACATTAAGAAATTAACTACTGCAGCTAATGAGTGTGTTGAAGCGTTAGAACGATTAGAAAAGAAACCATCCTCTTTAGAGCTGTCACTTCGGTGATGGCTTTTTGTTCATTTGAATAAAAGGATAATTATGGTTTTTGTTGAATGAATAGATTGGGAAAGGTGGAGAAATTATGCAATATAGAGAAATGTTGAAAGAATTAGCGGTAGGGGGAATATATATCGAAAAACAAATTTCTAATTTGTTATGTACTAATAGAAAAGAATTAACTATTTTATGCGATTCTGTAACAAAGTTCGGTGAATCTGAAACAGAAAGATTTCAAGTGATAGGTAAATATGAAATATATGTTCATAAAAGTCAAGGTTACTCTTATCATGCACCATCAAAAAAGACAATGGTTTATGTTATAGAAAAGATTTAAAAGCATCCAAAACGGGATTTGCATACAAATCGATTTATCTTGTACAATAATACGGTTCTGGTGCAAAAACTTCAGGGCAATTGCAAATAATCTCTAAATCTTGGACATACTGATACTATTACTCTAAAAAAGGTGTGTGATCGGTATGAAAAAGGAAAATTTGTTCAAATGGAAGCATTATCAACCTGATATGATTTTATTAACTGTGAGATGGTACCTACGGTACAACCTCAGTTTTCGGGATTTGGTAGAAATGATGGAGGAACGAGGTTTGTCTATTGCTCACACCACCATTATGCGTTGGGTGCATCAATATGGACTTGAATTAGACGAAAGAGTACGATGTCATCTTAAGACGACAAATGATTCCTGGAGAGTCGATGAAACGTATGTGAAAATAAAAGGTCAATGGATGTATTTATATCGCGCAGTAGATTCAAAA
>NZ_CM000745.1:4755426-4755767 GCF_000161455.1 Bacillus pseudomycoides DSM 12442 | reverse complement strand
TAGCTTTATCATGTTCTGGATAATGAGAAAAAGAAGCTTACGCAGATGCTTATTTCCACGTTTATTGATCTTATCTTTGAAAAAAGTTTTTCCTGATTGAAAACGGCGTATATCAATACCTGCAAATGCATTAAGTTGTTTGTTATTTTCGAAGCGAGTAATATCCCCGATTTCAGCTAACAAACGTATAGCCGTATTGGGACCTATTCCTGGAAAACTAAGAATAATTGGATATTCTGTGCGACTTTCAGCTAATCGTACCATCTTCGTGATACACTGTTCTTTTTGATGAAGGAGCTCCTGATAGCGTTTCGCGTACGATTTGAGTTGTTCACATAAAA
>NZ_CM000745.1:4738012-4755326 GCF_000161455.1 Bacillus pseudomycoides DSM 12442 | reverse complement strand
TTCTGGAGCCATGCAAACAGATTGGCAGCAAGTTAATGGTATTTGGTATTATTTCAATTCTTCTGGAGCTATGCAAACAGGCTGGCAGCAAGTTAATGGTATTTGGTATTATTTCAATTCTTCTGGAGCCATGCAAACAGGCTGGCAACAAATTAATGGCAAATGGTACTATTTTAACTCAGATGGGTCATGGGATAGTTCGAAATAATAGATTTTCATGTAATTATTTTGGGAAAATAAAAATCAATACACGCTCGTATATTTATAATTAATGAAAAAGCTCTTCAGAATGCTAAAGTGAAGAGCTCTTTCACTAAATTTACATCAATATTTACTTAATAATTTCTATTAGGGGTACAGCTGCATGCCCATCAACTTAAGAAATTTCACTCCCCCTAAGTACAAAAAAGCGTTATTCTTTCTAATGTCGCTTTTAAATAAAGTCACGGTGTTTATAAAAAAGTTGCGATATTCTATCTCCTTTAATTAAGAAATTCTAAGTGGGTTTTAATCAAACATCTTTTAAAAATGGAATGTCCATTCAAAAAAAACGAACCTATTTTGAAAAAGATTCGTTTTTTTATCGTTCAATATAAGTTTGCAAAGTATTTTTGATCGAACTTTTTTATAAAGCTTCACAAATACTCTATACAAAAATTTTAGCTACATGGTTCTTCCAGTTTTTTTAGCTTATTCTCCACTCTTATAAACATACTGATTATTAGTAATAGCATAGATCCCATAATTAAAAGTATTACAGTGGAAGGGCTATTTAAAAATAGGCTGATAATACTTCCTAGTATAATAATTATAAATCCATTTTGTGTCATGATTTCAGCACTATACCTATTTCCAGCCGATTGAAAATATTTTTAAATGTATGGAACAAACTTGTTACTTAGATTGTCTATTAAGTATACGTATAAAACAGGTGTTCATGATAGTTTGCTCATTTTATGATAAGAGAGATGCAAGAAGAGTGTTATCCTATACACTCTTTAATTGCATCGGTATTTAGAATACCTAGACAAAATCCATATATTCTTGAAAGAGGTTGAAAATTTATGATAGTCTTAAACAAGTTTTTTAACATTTCACATTACAAAAAGGTTGTACCTGTATTATTTCTTTCATGTGTAACGCTTATAGGCTGTTCCAATAGTAATACTCAATCTGAACCACCTAAACAAACCAAGCAAGAAAATACAGTTAATCATTCTTTTACTAAACTTGAAAAAGAATTTGATGCTAAACTCGGTATTTATGCATTGGACACTGGTACGAATCAAACCGTTACTTATCGATCAGATGAACGGTTTGCATACGCATCTACCCACAAAGCTCTAGCTGTGGGAGTACTTTTACAAAAAAAATCAATAGAAGATCTAGATGAAAGAATTGTGTATACTAGCGAAGATCTTGTTAATTACAATCCAATTACAGAAAAGTATGTTGATACAGGTATGACTCTGAAAGAGCTTGCAGATGCTTCCATTCGATATAGTGATAATACTGCACAAAATCTTATTCTTAAACAATTAGGTGGGCCTAGTGAATTCAAAAAATCACTGAGAGCAATAGGAGATACTGTTACAAATCCTGAACGTTTTGAACCAGAATTAAACGAAGTGCATCCAGGAGACACTCATGATACTAGTACCCCCAAGGCATTAGCTACTAGTCTTCAGGCTTTCGCCCTAGGAGATGTACTTTCAACTGAGAAACGGGAATTATTAATAGATTGGATGAAAAGGAATACTACGGGGGGCAACTTAATTCGTGCTGGAGTTCCAGGAGAGTGGGAAGTAGCCGATAAGACTGGCTCAGGATCTTATGGAACCCGAAATGATATCGCAATTATTTGGCCACCAAATAAAAAGCCAATTGTTCTTGCGATACTTTCTAATCATGATAAAGAGGATGCTAAATACGATGATAAACTTATTGCAGAAGCCACCAAAATAGTGATAGATGCTTTAAAAGCTACGAATAAATAATAATAGTAATAATTTAATAAAATTTTTCCATTTTTCCGTCACAATACTGTGACGGTCTTTTTTTGGTATTTTACGAAGAATCGACCATTTAAGGATACGGAAAAGATTCAAAGAATAACCCGTTACAACTGAAAATTTTTTCAATTTAGGCGGGTGTTTTTTCTTATATTTTATCTTGTAGTTTCCTATATAAAGAAGATCTTGAAACATTGGTAATTTCACAAATTTGTTTTACTGTCATATTTCCTTCTTCATATAGTTTAAGTGCATAATTTTTGAAATTTGGCCGATTGAGGTATATTTGGCATGTTCATTTTTAAGGGTACAAAGTATATTCTGAAGAGACTTTTTAAGTTTTTATAACAGGACCGAATCCATTATATGACCACTTTGCAAATAGAATTTCAGGAAAAAAATAGCCCCATCCGGCATGCTATGCCTAATTATATAGGGTGATTTTTTAACCTTACATAATTGTAATGTTTATGTAAGAAGAATCAATAGTTAGTACGATTTCCCAATGCTATAGTAACAAAGTACTTTCATTCGTAAAGTTAAATTTACGCTTCTTCTGTTAGTAGGCCTTATAAAACTGGCATGTTATGTAGGAAGCATTGATAGTGGCAAGAGTAGAGATTATAGAATGAAAATAGAGAATAGATGAAATGAGGATAGAAATGAAGACAGTATTAGAGGCGAAACAAATTAAAAAAGTATACGATACAGGTGGAAATAAATTTGAAGCGTTAAAAGGTATTAACTTGCAAGTAAAAGAGGGCGAGTTTGTTGGCATTATGGGACCTTCTGGGTCTGGTAAAACGACTCTTTTAAATGTTCTTTCTACGATTGATAATGCGACGAATGGTGAAATTTTAATTGAGGGAAAAGATATTGTGAAAATGAATGATGATAAGCTGGCATTATTCCGCCGTAATCATTTAGGATTCATTTTCCAAGATTATAACTTATTAGATACGTTAACGGTGAAAGAGAATATTGCTTTACCTCTTGCGTTATCAAGGGTGAAGGCAAGTGAAATTGATCGCCGCGTTCTTGAAATCGCGAAGAAATTTGGTATTGATCATATTTTAAATCAGTTCCCCTATCAAGTATCTGGTGGACAGAAACAGCGTTGCGCGGCATCACGTGCAATCGTTACGAATCCGAGTATGGTTTTTGGAGACGAGCCAACAGGAGCACTTGATTCAAAATCAGCAACAGATTTATTGGAAAGTATGAAGTTGTTAAATGAACATGATAATTCAACCATTTTAATGGTAACGCATGATGCGTTTGCAGCAAGTTACTGCAAGCGAGTTATCTTCATTAAAGATGGCGAGTTATATAAAGAATTACACCGCGGAGAATTAACTCGTAAACAATTCTTCCAACAAGTAGTCGACGTAATGTCTGCAATTTCTGGGGGTATGGCAGATGACATTATCTAGTATTGCTCTCCGCAACATACAGCGGAACTTTAAAGATTACTTTTTATACTTTGCATCTATGATCTTTAGCATCGTTATGTATTTTACATTTAAGGCACTTCAGTACAATTCACAAATGGAAAAAGCCGCGGAAGGCTCCAAGAAAATTAGTGGGGGATTCCAAGCTTCAAGTGTAATGCTTATTATTTTCGTAGCGGTATTTATTATATACTCTAACGGATTCTTTACACGAAAGCGTAAAAAAGAAGTTGGATTATATTCTTTATTAGGTATTCGTAAAAGACAAATTGGTAAAATGCTGTTTTATGAAAATATGTTAATGGGATTAATGTCATTAGTAATTGGAATTGCGATTGGGAGTGTGCTTTCAAAATTATTCCTTGAACTACTAGTAAGTATGATGGGATTAAACTTAAATGTTCACTTTGAAGTACCGATGTCCGCGATTGTTGATACAGCAATTATCTTTATGGTGATTATATTGTACACATCACTTCAAGGATATCGTTTAATTTACCGCTTTAAACTGATTGAGCTTTTCCATGCGGAACGTGAAGGAGAAGAAATGCCAAAAGGGTCAGTGATTATGGCGTTGATCTCAGTATTTTTAATTAGTTCAGGTTATTTCTTATCACTGATGTATGATAAAGCAGTTAAGTATGCGGACTTTATGATAGTTGCACTGTATATTTTACTTGCGACAGTATTAGGAACGTACTTACTATTTATGTTCTTTACTGTATTTGTGTTGAAACGTGCAAGACATAATAAATCATCTTTCTATAATAGCATGAACATAGTGACGACATCACAGTTACTATATCGTATTAAAGGAAATGCGAAGTCACTTGCGACAATTGCGATATTAAGTGCAGTCACATTAACAGCAGTTGGTACATCTGTAACGCTGTATTACAATACGTTTAAACAAGTGAGATCTTTTGCACCATACAGTTATTCTTACGAGAAAAAAGATGCGGTACTTGATCAGAAAGTAAATGCGATTTTGGATGAAGAGAAACAGAGCCATCCTGTAACGAACCAATTCGAAATAGAAATGGTTCCTGTGACAGGGAAGTTTGAAGGAAAAAAAGTAGATATGGGTAGGAATAAACTGGATTCAATTACCAAGCAATATCAGCTTATATCGCAATCAGCATTTAATCAAATAGCAAAGAAAATGGATGTAGATGCAGTAAATTTAGCTGCTGATGAAGCTTTTGTATATGATGGTTTGTATATTGAAGGTCATGAATTCAGTCCGGTATATAAAGGGAACAAAGCTGTATTCCCAATAGGAAATGAAACAAAGGCATTGACGATTAAAGGTGCTGAAGGGCGTACTCTAACGAACTTAGGTGAATTATTCGTTGTTGTACCAGATAAAGTATATAACAGTGCAAAAAAAGTATCTGAGACACGTATTGTTAAAAATATCGATGTAAAAGATGAAAAGAATGGTAAAGTACTAACGGAGAAATTAAGGAAAGCGATGCCAGTTGGAACTGGGGAAACAGAATTTAAACAACCTTTCAATGATTTCTACACTGGTTTCCACGAGATGCTGGAAGCAACAGGGTTAATGATGTTTATCGGTCTCTTCTTAGGTCTAGTGTTCTTACTAGCAACAGGTTCTATCATTTACTTCAAACAATTAACAGAAGCAAGTGCAGACCGTAATCGCTATATAGTACTCCGCAAAGTTGGAGTTACAAAACAAGAAATGAAAAGAGCGATTGCAAAACAAGTAGGCTTTATCTTCGCGATTCCATTATTAGTAGGAATCTGCCACAGCTTATTTGCATTAAAAGGATTAAAGACAGTAATGCCAAATGAAATTCTGATTCCATTACTAATGAGTATCGGTGTGTATAGCGTTATTTATATCGGATATTACTTCTTAACAGTTCGTTCTTATTATAAGATTGTGAGCGCGAAGTAATGAATAGCGCAGCTATCGCTATAGGCGGTAGCTGTTTTTTTATGGGAATCTTATAAAAGTATAATAAAAATCACCCGCTGAAATTGGAAGTTTTTTCTGATGTGGCGGGTTATTCTTTGAATCGTTTCCGTACCCCTAAAAGAGCACCTTCATAATCTTCCTAAGGCATAATCAGAATAATATGATTACCATGTTCTGAAATTCCCTTCAAATCCTATCCTAAAAACAGGTATTTTAATGTGTGTTCAAAATACCTGTTTCTTAATTTTCTCCATAAATTTCATTAATGATTTGGATACTCTTCTTTCAAAAAATTTACAGATTGTTTGATTAGCGCTTTTAGAACATTACTATCAATGTCTGCTATTTTATTAATATAAATACACGATTTTCCAGATGTGTATTTTCCGAAGCTTTTTAATAGTTCTTCTCGCCTAGGGTCACCAACTGCAAAATATAGACTAATTTTAGCTTTTCTGGGGGAAAAGCCTACTAATGGGGCATCTCCCTCATGACCGGATGCATATTTATAATGGTATGTACCAAAGCCGATAATGCTCGGTCCCCACATCTTTGCTGTATAGCCTGTTGTTTCAGTAAATATATCTAATAATTGATATGCGTTTTCTCGTTTTTTAAGACTTTCAACACTTTCAATAAATTCAATTACACTATTGTTAGTTTCTGTTGTTTTGAGTTTGTACATATTAAAAGCACTCCTTTTTATTTATAAGGGTTTCTGCATTACAAAAAATGGACCTTCGGTACAATAAAATCATATACGTTGTACAGGAGATAACATATGATTATTGGTTATGCCCAAGTATCTACTTTTGACCAAAATCTAGATCGTCAAATTCATTCACTTACTGAATAGGGATGTGAAAAAATTATTATTAAAGAAAAATTCACTGGAACAATTCGAGACAGACAGGGTCTTATAAAATTGTTTGATATGATAAGAAAAGACGACACCGTTGTAGTTGAAAGTATTTCACGTTTAGGTCGTAAAACATTAGATATTTTAAATATTATCCAACATTTCGAAGAAGTAGGGATTCAGTTCGTATCACTGAAAGAAAATATGGATACAGGAACTCCTACAGGTAAGGCTATGTTACAGAAGATGTGTGTTATCGCAGAATTAGAAAGAAATTTGATTGCGGAACGGGTAAAAGAAGGAATGGAAGCCAGTAAAAATCGTGAAAAAAAGTTAGGTAGATCCAAATTAGAAAAAGAAAAGCTCTCAATTACTTTACGTATGTATGATAGTAAAGAATACTCCATTAAAGAAATTGTAGAAGGAACTGGCATATCACAAGGTTCTCTTTATCGAGCGATCAATCAGCGGAAACTTGAAGAAACAAAGAGGTGAAAAACCTCTGTATTATTACTTTTGAAATACATTTATTGGAATCTATTCTGCACTTTCCAGCACAGTTGCTCCTTCCACACTTTGTTTTAAGAGAATCATTTGTTTCTTTATTGTCCGTTTAATAATCCCACGTAAAAGAAAATTCATGATTTTACTGAATAGAGTTTTAGCTTCTATTTTTTCAGTCAAAAATAGTCTGCAACTTTTATCAGTTAGTACTTCAAGCTGATATTTGACTTCAATTAAAAACGCTGGAAGATGCAGCTGGATTCCTAAGAGACTATTTTTTTTGTACGCAATCACTTGACCTTCGTACTCTTGAACCCGACCTCTTTCACGTAGACGCTGTTTAAATTTAGTACCTACAGGGTTAGCTGGATTAAATGTTGTAATATTTTCTGTTCCTTCCAATCCCTGAATCCACTTCATTTGTTTTTCTGGATCTTCTAAATATGAAAAAGCTTTTTCAATAGGTGCTTGAATATCCATCTGAAATGTAATTAACATCCCCTAATTCCTCCTTATTTCACTCTAATCGGTACATAAATATCCGTTTGATTTAATTTGTATGATGGGTTGATTGTTGTTGTCCTGTAAATCTCTACTACAGGGAGCCCCACAAACTCAATGTTTTTATTATGTTGAATTTCTTGATATAATTTTTGGTAAGCGTGTTTCATATTCATCCCATAAGGCCCTACATACGTAACAGTCGCAAACTGTCCACCTTCTAATTGTTGGTAACTAATTTTTCCTTCTGAATGAAAAGGTTGATCGACTTCTATGCAGCAATCAAATCGTAGTAATTCTTTTGGTGTAATAGTAGGCGCATCATGACCAACTCCTAATAAAAAACAATCATTCCGATAGATTTTTTTGTCTTTTGCCCATTGAATCAGTTTATGAAATAGTCTCGTATCCACATCTTCGTACAGACCGGTGTTTCGTATAAAAGCAACATCAATTGGACTTACATGTTTCAGTGTTACGGGTGATATTTCAAATACATTTGTCATTTGATTCAGAAAAGAATGTCTTTCTTCCAAACTCAATTCCCCTTTACGAAATTGTTGTCTATAATCTTTTGGAGTATATTGAAATTCTCTCTTAAACGCTCTTGTGAATGATTCTGGATTCTTGAATCCCAATTCATTGGATATAGAAAGAATTTTTTCGTCCCAATATTTCAAAGCAAATGCTGCTTTTTCTAACTTAATTCGAAGAACATATTGTTTTAATGTTTCTCCTACCACATTCTTAAACATTCTATGGAAATGGAATGGTGATAATCCTGCCTTTTTGGCAACAACCTTTAAATCTAAGTCCTCATGTAAATTGGCTTGAATGTAAACAAGTATTGGAATTACAATTTCTAAATTCCTATTCGATCTATTGCTCATCAACGATATTCCTTTCGCAATTAAATGTAGCACACAGCATGTTATATCTCTTGACATTTCTTGCTTTTTTTCGAGATAGAATCTTTAAATTCTTTTCAATTACAGTATTAACTCTGAGCAAGAAATTAATGTCGGTTCAATGCTCATCATAATCCGATTGAGAAAATTGATAAAGAAAATTAGATTAGAATGTGTTGTTTGCATCTATCCAAAAGAAATGTTTCATGCTCCACTTGGGACTATCCCTTTCTAAACAAGAAAACCGTTAGTTTCTAATAAAATAATGTACAAAGGAGAATAAGAATTTGAAAACGAGAGAACTTCTAACTACATCACAAAGAGAAGGTTTCTATGGAATTCCTGAATATATGGAAGAAAGAGAAATTCTACGCTACAACACAATAGCTGATGAAGAATTGCAACTTATAAATAAACAACGTGGAGCGACCAATCGATTAGGCTTTGCGTGCAAAAGGAGTGGACATTCCAGAAGAATATTTACAACATATATCTCCACTTGGTTGGGAACATATTACATTGACAGGTGATTATGTGTGGAACTTAAATCAAAAAACAAATTTCGATAATTTAAGACCATTACGAGACAAAAACTCCATAAAAAAGTAGTAAAATAAATAACCGATTCCTTAGCGTACAGGGAACCGGTTATTTTGTGTCTAAAATGTGTCTAAACGTACAATTTTCATGCCCATCAACTTAAGAAAAGTAAACACCCCCAAAACAAAAAAATGAGCTGATTTCTCAAAATAACTAACTGTAGAGAAAGAAAATTTTCATTTAGGGGGTACTTCAAAACCTTAGCTCGATAGCGATGGGGTAGCACCAACAAAACGCGAATTTCGTACGCTAAGCAAAATTTTATAAAGAAAAGGCCAATTTCCTGTACGTTAAGGGATGTAGTGCACCTCCAATAGAAGATATGGCTAAAAAATTAGCATAGATTTAACTTTTTTGTGTCTAAAATATTAACTCAAATCCAGCTTCTACTTAGGAACTGTGCCTAAAACAAAATTCTCTTTCATTATTTTTCCCTTGGCTTATTCATGAGTCGAGGGTTTCTTTTGTGAAACATTACGAAAATGTAATGTTAATGTAATGTAGTTCCATCGATACTACAAATATAACCGGATAAAATTAGTTACATAAGACGAAGTCAAAACAGGAGTGTTACCAAAAGGAGTGCTACAAATGAAAACCATATTAAGTGTTGAAAAAATTGAAAAGTATTATGGAAATAAAGATAACGTAACAAAGGCAATTGATAATATCAGCTTTAAAGTAGATGAAGGGGAATTCGTTGGAATCATGGGACCTTCAGGAAGTGGTAAAACGACACTTCTTAACTGTATTTCAACAATCGATCATATTACAACAGGAAAAATCATCATTAATAATAGTGACATTACTAGGTTAAAGTCAAAAGCATTAGATACATTTAGACGAAATGAGTTAGGCTTTATATTTCAGGATTTTAACCTATTAGATACTCTTACAGCATATGAAAATATTGCTTTAGCGTTAACAATTAAAGGTGAAAAAAGTTCAGAAATAGATGGGAAAATAAAAGCAGTAGCAAAGTATTTAGAGATTGAAGAAGTTTTAAACAAATATCCTTATCAGATGTCAGGTGGACAAAAACAAAGGGTTGCGTCAGCAAGAGCGATCGTGACAGATCCATCCTTAGTCCTTGCGGATGAACCAACCGGAGCGTTGGATTCTAAATCATCCAGATTATTACTGGAAAGATTTGGGAGTCTAAATAAAGATTTAAAGACAACAATTCTTATGGTTACGCATGATGCCTTTACAGCTAGTTATGCTCGTAGAATCCTTTTTATTAAAGATGGGAAAATCTTTAATGAGTTAGTAAGAGGAAATGATTCTCGAAAAGAATTCTTTAATAAAATTATCGAAGTAATCACATTGCTTGGAGGTGATGATAATAATGTACTCTAAGATTGCCGTAAGTAATGTAAAGAAGAGTTTTAAGGATTATGCTATATATTTCTTAACACTAACATTAGCTGTTTGTATATTTTATAGCTTTAATTCAATAGAGTCCCAAAAGGCGCTTACTGAACTGAAGTATTCAGGTTCATCATATATAAAAACGTTAACTAGTGCATTGGCTGGTATATCAGTATTTGTATCCATCATATTAGGAAGTCTTATATTATATGCGAGTAATTTTTTAATAAAGAAACGTAAAAAAGAATTAGGAATTTATATGACCTTAGGTATGGGAAAAAGAAGAATATCTAGCATATTAGTAACAGAGACCATAATAGTTGGAGCTATATCTTTAATTAGCGGACTTATACTAGGGATTGCAGCATCACAAGCCTTATCTAGCTTGACTTTAAAGCTATTCGATTTACCGATGAATGAATATAAATTCGCAGTTTCGACAGGTGCTATAGGTAAGACTATATTGTACTTTGGTATCATGTTCTTACTTGTTATAATCTTTAATGTATTTGTTATTTCTAAATACAAGATCATCGATTTGTTAACAGCAAGTAAGAAAAATGAAGAGATAAAATTTAAAAATCCTATTATACATCTAATAGTATTTATTTTATGCGTAATCTCGCTTGGCTATGCATATAAAACAATACTGAAAATAGGCTTCAGGATAGATAATCCTATGTTCCTGCTAGCAATAATCCTTGGAATTTTAGGTACAGTATTATTTTTCTTTAGTTTATCTGGATTCATCTTGTATATAGTAAAGAAAAATAAAAAGGTATATTTAAAAGAGCTAAATATTTTTATAATTAAACAAATAAATAGTAAGGTGAATACGAATTTTTTATCCATGTCTCTCATTTGTTTAATGTTATTTCTTACAATAGGGATATTGTCTACTGGAATAAGTTTTAAACAAGCTACTGAAGAAGGACTTGAACAAGTAACGCCTTTTGATGCTAGCGTAAGGTTGTACAATGTTAGTCAAAATAACCATGAAGATACGTTAAATAAGATTAAATCTAAAATAAGTAAAAATGAAAAATATATAGTTTACAATGAATATGATGCAGAGTTAAGCGTAGGAGAATTGTTGAAATCTCGAGATAAAAAGCTTCAACCATTTAACGTAAGCTTTGTTAAGGTATCTGATTATAATAAAATTCTCCAATTAAAGGGTGAAAAAGAAATAAATTTAAATAAGGATGAGGTTTTAATCTCATCAGATAAAGGTCCAGTAATTAAACCAATTAATAAAAAGTTGAAAGACAGTAATAAACTTAATATTAAGGGAAAAGAATATTCGGTAAAACAAACTAAAGTTATAGAAGAAAATCTTCATACTACTAGTGGTTTTACAGATAATGTATGTACAATCATTATAAATGATGAATTTTTATCAGGTTATAAGATTCGTATGTCAGTATTTAATGTAAATTATTTAGATAAAAACAGAGAAGAATATAATAAAAAATATGATAAAATCGACCATGACTTTTTTATGGCTGGATATCGGGATAGAGGTATGCCGCAGGGGGTATCAAAGGATCAAACATACTCAGAATCCAAGGGGTTCACAGTTATGGTGCTGTATATCGGAATATATATTGGAATCGTGTTCTTAATTACTAGCATGGCTGTATTAGCTCTTCAACAATTATCAGAGGCCAGTGATAGTATAGAAAGATATAAAGCCTTAAAGAGAATTGGTGCAAACGAAAGAATGATTAACAAAACAATTTTTATGCAAACTTGCATATATTTTAGTCTTCCGGTTATTCTTGCATTGATTCACTCAGTGGTGGGAATTAAGATGATGAGTGAAACGATAAGTAATGTGTATCAACTAGATATTACCCTTCCAGCGCTAATGACCGCTTTCATATTTATTATAGTGTATGTAGGATATTTCTTTACAACATATATAGGATATAAAAATATTGTTAAGAGTAATTTATAAAGAGATTGATTGTAGACAAGGTTTTAGTAAAATTCAGCAGTAAAAATAATAGAAGTAAAAGGTGATTATTTTGAAAAAAACGCTAATTGTTTTAAGTATTTTAAGTGGACTATTATTCGCAGCAGTTGGAGGGTGGTACGGTTATAATAAACTGAAGTATGAAAAGTGTTACGTTAAAATAACAGAAAATAGTAAATCAGGAATTGTGAACCCTTCGACGGGATTCGTTGATTATAATCTAATGGCATATGATAAAAACGGAAATGAGGTTCCTGTGAAATTTTGGGCTAAAAAAAAGCTGAAAGTAAATGCATATCTTGCTGTTGATGTATTTAAACCCTTGAATAAGGATTCAAATGATATAAACTCATATAAAGAGGTAACAGCGGAACAATTACCTGAAAAAGTGAAAGGAAAGTTAAATGTTAAATAATAAATAAGTATTCATGTAAAGAGGTATTTACTGAAAAGTAGGTACCTCTTTGACATAATCAAGAATTTAACAGGTGAAAATTCCTGATAAAACTAAATATGTACTTTCATATTTAGTAGTTAAATATAGCTGTATATTTATATAAAATATAAGGGATAATATAATGGAAGGTGAAATAGATCGAGGGGGAATTTTATGAAGAAAATTATGATTATTGAAGATGATGCAGTGATCAGAGAAGAATTGCAAAACTTTTTACAAAGATATGGATACGATGTAAAAGCTCCTATAGATTATAATAATATCATGCAGTATGTTGAAAATGAAAATGCAGACCTTATATTGCTAGACATAAATCTTCCTGTGTTCGATGGATATTATATATGTAGAGAAATACGTAAAAATTCAGATGTTCCAATTATAATAGTTACAAGTAGGGACAATGAAGTAGATGAATTAATGAGTATGAACTTAGGTGCAGATGATTTTATTACAAAGCCCTATAATACAGAAATATTATTAGCAAGGATAACAAATATCTTGAAAAGAACATATGGAAGCTCGAAGGCGAGTAATATGTTAAGTTACATGGATTTCCATTTAAATCTTTCCAATGCAAGCGTTATGTATAAAAACCAAGCGATAGAGTTAACGAAAAATGAAGTGAAAATCCTTTCCTATTTAATAAACAATAAGGGAAATATCGTAAAAAGGGAGTTCCTTATGGAACACTTGTGGAAATCAGATTATTTTGTAGATGACAGTACTTTAACTGTGAATATTACTAGATTACGAAAAAAGCTTGAGGAGATTGGCATCGAAAACCCAATCGAAACAAGAAGGGGATTGGGGTATATCATGCCATGAGTATAGGTGAATTTATTAAAGACAAAGTGGTAGTAATTATATCTAATCTGCTGCTATTTCTTATATTATTAGCTGTGATGGTTATGATGGATTTTCATGCCCTTCTCATATTCTTTGTGTTTTGTATTTGGTTTTTACCCTTATTTTCGTATATGGCTTTAGAGTGTATACAGGCTAAAGTATATTATGATGAAGTTGACAGCATATTAGAAAGTTTAGATAAGAAATACCTACTTCCAGAAGTAATAAAGGAAGCTCATTTTATCCATGGGGAAAAACTAAACCATATACTGAAGCCGGTAAGTAGAGATATGCATGAGAATGTGAAATACTACAAAGATATGCAGGCAGACTATAGGGAGTATATAGAAACATGGGTACATGAGATTAAAACCCCAATTGCTTCTACAAAGCTAATTATTGAAAATAATCAAAATGAATTAACGAATAAAATAGACCTCCAGATCGATAGGATTGAGGGGTTTGTAGAACAGGTGTTGTATTATTCCCGAAGTAACAATGTAAGCAAAGACTACATTATTAAACCCATTCATCTTAATGATGCAGTAAGGAATGTCGTGAAAAGAAATTATAGGGATTTCATTCATAAGAAAATCAAACTAGATATAAAAGATATCAATGAAATTGTATATAGTGATGGAAAATGGCTCGAGTTTATGCTCAATCAGATAATAGGGAACGCTGTAAAATATGCAAACAGTGAAACGCCCATGATTAGCATATATTCAGTTAAGAAAGCCAACTCAGTCATGTTAACTATAGAAGATAATGGAGTAGGGATCGTAGATAAAGATATAAATAGAGTGTTTGAAAAAGGATTTACAGGTGAAAATGGTAGAAGATTTAGTAAAAGTACAGGTATGGGCTTGTATCTATGTGAAAAGCTTTGTTCCAAGCTAGGCATAAAAATTACGATTGACTCTAAGGTAAATATAGGAACTAAAGTTACATTTATAATTCCTTTTTCAGATATGATAAACTATGTAGATTATTTATGAATCTTTAAAAAGGAAGGTCTTCCAAATTGAAGAGCCTTCTTTTTTTGTGCACGGATAATGTCCGCTAATACTTATTGAGTGATTTGGTTCCATTGCTACACAGACCCCAAAAATAGACTTAATAAAAACGTTGCATATATTATGTTGCAAATTAATTTTCGATAATCCTACGATATTTGTAGCAAAATAGAAAAAAGATTATTGCAACACTATTAACCCATTTCTGTACAGCGAAAATCCTTATTTAGTGAGAAACATAAAGACACCATTTTGAAAAACGATTAATTAAAATAGTGTCTTTTCTTCTTGGATGAACCTTCCGTTTTATAAAAAAGTTTAACCATTTTAGAATAGTTTATGTTGGACATTATCTACTAGCAAAAGTGAGTAGTAGATAGTACCACTATCTAAAAAAATGTTTTATTGCTTCAAGTTTTATTTTATGACCGCATTCGTCACAGCAATATTTCCTTTTCGGATTTTTCTTAAATTGCTTATATTTTTCAGTTCCTTCATATACCCGAAATCCTTTTTTACAACAAAAACAAATAACCTCATAAAATATCATGTACTTCCTCCCTCATTAGGGTGATATGTTACTTTTGAGTTGCCCGCTCAAAGATTGTGATAAGTTCTTCAGTGTAATCTTTAACGTTAAGATTGGGATTTCTCATTAGCTCTAGGCTAAATCCGTCTACGGCATGCCTGATTGTTAACGTCATCACCCTTAAAGACGTTTCAGAAAAATCTCGAAACACTCCTTCTTGTATCCCTAAACGTAGAATATTTTCAATGGGAAGAAAAATGGTTTCATCATAGTCTGCTGCAAACCGAAGTTTCCCTTCATCTGTTCTTTCATTTGAAACAATTTCTATAACAGCGAATACATGCTTACGATGTTCATCAATAAATTTCAGATTAGATTTAATATACGTTTGGAGCATTCCTTTTGGGGGCGTTTGAGCTTCAATTTGCGAACAAATAAAGGACTGGCAAGCTATATAATAATCAGTTATAACTTGCTCCAGAAGTTTCTCTTTGTTTGTAAAGTGATAAGAAATAACCCCCTTACTTATTTTTGCGCGTTTAGCGATTTGTCCTAAAGAGGCTTGTGCATAACCCACTTCAGCAAGTGTATCAATCGTACATTCCACAATCTGAGCTCTACGGGCTTTTTCAATAAATGACATTTCTTTTTGGTTGTTTGTTTTATTTTTTATACTCATGGTTATATTTTAGCACGACCGTTCAAAAAAATACAATAAAAACCATTTTTTCATTCTTACTTCAAATAATTACATTTAATGTTAATTTCGTGTATTGTTCATCATATTTTTATTACTTTTTTTTGATAGAATTGAATTTAAAAGGGGGAATTTGTTTTGGTGAGAGAAATGGATCGTTTGTTTTTAGAAATGGCTTTAGAAGAAGCGAAAAAAGCAATGAAAGAGAACACATATCCAGTAGGTGCTATTATTGTTGGGCGAAACAATGAAATATTAGGTAAGGGACGAAACAGGGTACATACTCAGGATGATGCTTCCGCTCATGCTGAAATTGATGCCATCAGAACAGCAGGAAAGAAGCTCATACTTGCTAAAGAAAACAGACTACCTATTACATTATATACAACACTAGAACCATGCCCGATGTGTACCGGAGCTATACTTTTTTCTCATTTTACAAGAGTAGTATGGATTTTAAATGATGACAAGGGATTTGGTGGGTATCTCAAGATTAATAGTACTCGTGTTTTTGAAAAACGCTTTAACAATATTGAGCACATTAGTGAACCATTTGAAGATTTAGCCGTTAAGCAAAGAGAATTAATGTTGGAATGGGCTAAAAATCCAAATAACATTCATAATAAGATTCTAGGGGGTACAGTAGAATGATTAGGCAAGTTGTAGGTGCAATCGTATTCCAACATAATGAGTTCTTATTGGTACATAAGGTGAAAATTAGCGATATAGCAGAAGAACATACTATGTCAAAGGGTGAATGGGACTTTCCAAAAGGAGGAGTAAAACATTCAGATGATGACTTAGCAAGTGCTATTTTGAGAGAACTTGAAGAGGAAACTGGTTCCAAAGAGTTTAGGGTTATTAAACAATTCAAAGACAAGATTTGTTTTGTTTTCCCTAAAGAAATCCAATCGAATCTCGGATATGAAAAACAAGAAACCACTATGTTTTATGTAGAATATATAGGTGATAGAACAGATTTACATCCAAAAGATAATGAAATAAGTCATGTGGAATTCTTTGAAACACCTAATTTATTGGGGGTTTTAAATCATGATGATACAAAGGGGTTTTTTGAAAGGATACTTTTAAAGAATTTTCAATAATCCTTAATTATTTGTGTCGCGCGTTCATCAAGTTGGAACTTTTATGCCACAGGGTAAAAGGAAATATAACTAAACTTAAAATGCCAAGAGTAACGAACGAGGTGACTGTATGAAAAAAAGAGTAAAAATGGGTTTCATAAGTGTATTACTAGGAACATGTTTAACACTTACAGGATGCAAGGTTGCGTATAAGGATATTGCCAAAGCACTGGATGAAGGTGATATGAAGACTGTCATGGCTGCAAGTGATGATGGGTATGCTTATGTATCAGTGGGTGTTTATAGAATTCTAGAGTATCCGAAGGTGGAAGAGGAAAGGGATGAAGCAAGAATAGATCAAGTCATGGAAGGAACTTTTTCGATAAGAGATCATTCGTTTTATGGTGTAACTTCGCAGTCTAAGAGTACGTACACAATACATTACTCTGGAGAACATATAAGGGGTACAACGGATAAAAAAGAAGAAGATGTGTATACAACAAACATAAGTTATTCCAATAAGAATATTCAGTTTTCTACACCTAATGTAGATGT
>NZ_CM000745.1:4736846-4737912 GCF_000161455.1 Bacillus pseudomycoides DSM 12442 | reverse complement strand
GGAGTAACAGATTCCACTTTTAATTCTTTTATCCCTTCTTTTAATGTGACAGCATCTGTTCTTAATGTTTTCCAACTGTCTTTAGCAGCATTCAAGTTAGGTTTTAAGAATTTAAATTTATTTTGATCAGCTTTTTGAGATGCATTATTAATATGTCCCAGTACTCCCGAATATTGAGAATCTAAATCATGCCATTGCGTGGACATATAAGTAAGAGCATTAATAGCATCATCAAGTGCCTTATGCATCTCACTAATATTAATATAGGCAACTCCAACTACACGATTTAATGTTATTTTATAGTCTACAGTCTGACGTAATTCTGCTAATGTAGGCTCTAACTTAGATAAATTATCTCTTGCTATACCCACTATGATACCGCCAATGATCGGTAGGCCCAAAATAGCGCCCTTCATTACATTAAATCCATCAGACTCTAATTTTTTATAATAGTTTACTGAGTCTAAAATTTGTTGTAGACGCTTTTCATCGGCCTCCACATCAGCACCTTGGTTTTTTAAAATCGAACTCAACAGCTCTTTATTGCTTCCAAATGCTCTAACATCTTTTCCAATCTCGTTTCTTAAGTTAGTTAAATCGTCTATTAATTTTTGTGCAGACTTTTGGTTTTGTTGAATCTCACCTCGTAAATCTGTAATCCCTTCTTTTAAAGTCTCTCCATCTCCTGTATTAATCGCATCTACAATTGTTTCATAATAATTGTCAAATGTTGTATCGTATTCAATAATGCCTGTCAATGTATCTAAAAGTTGTTTTTTTACTTGCGTATCCCATATAACAGCATGTGCTCTTGCATTCTTTTGATCTTGTACAATTCTGCCAGGTAAATCTACATATCCATTAATATTAATTCCTTCAAAGTTCACATCTGGATTTTTAATTAACATATAAGAATAGGCATTCATAGATTTTGCAAATAACCCAGCCTTTTGCAAGGCTTCTTTCATTTTCGCTTCATTTGCTGAAAGAGACGTCTCTCCATTGTTCGTTTGTTCAATTCCACTTGCATAAGCTGCTACTGGTGAGACTACAGAAGTTGTTGTCA